>NZ_CP059675.1:2100000-2382167 GCF_014069575.1 Schaalia sp. JY-X169 | reverse complement strand
CACATCTGGCTGGGGACAAAGTAGCATATGTATCCACGGGGATATCCACAGTTGTGGAACTACCTATGAGGCGCGCCGCTTAAGCGTGCCTTCATTGACCACGGCGAACGGTTCGGCGTAGTCTGTTTTGGCGTATTTGTGATGGTTATATTCGTGTGGCCGACACTAAACCTGGCAGCAACGTGCTGTCCTTTCTAGGAGAACTAAGATGACGAAGCGTACTTTCCAGCCGAATAACCGTCGCCGGCACAAGGTTCACGGTTTCCGCTTGCGTATGCGCACGCGTGCCGGACGGTCAATCCTTTCTAGCCGTCGTCGCAAGGGCCGCTCGCAGATCGCTGTCTGATCGCCCTCGTCGACGACAGTTGATGGTGTGCTCAGCGCTGATCGCCGAATAACCAGGCGTGAGGGATTCGCACGAACTCTGAAGAAGGGGTGCAAATCCGGGAACTATGTCCTGGTTGTCTCGGTGTTACCCTGCCCCGGACAGATGCCTGCAAGGGCGGGACTGATTGTTGGAAAGAGGCAAGTACCGAGGGCCACTGCACGCAATCAAGTGAAGCGGAGACTGAGGCATGTCATTCAGTCGCGCGTCGTGACGCTGCCAGCGGGCTGGACTCTTGTGGTCCGAAGTCTCGAGGGAGCAGTAGGTATGTCTAGCGAGGAGCTTGGCCGAAACTTCGACCGACTCCTCGCTTCGGCACTTAAGAAGGCATCCGTGGACACGGCTTCTGAGCTTAGGTGTGACGAATGAAGAACCCATTTGTCCCGATATTTCTTGCTCCCGTGAGGTTGTATCAGCGCTATGTTTCACCGCTAATGGCTCCGAGGTGTCGTTATTACCCGAGTTGTTCACAGTACTTTGTTGAAGCGGTGCAGATACACGGAGTTGGGAAAGGTTTTCTCCTCGGAGTTGCGCGAATTGTTCGATGCAACCCGTGGAGCCGAGGGGGCGTGAATCACGTTCCCTCAAAGGGTTTTTGGAAAGCACCTGAGTGGGTCCCGCCCGACGACTGGGCCGGCCACGACATCGAAGAGGGGCCGTGAGAGTTAGCGGTTCACGGTTAGCAGTTGAGATGCTATTAGATTCTAGTTTGACAATACGAGCGTTCTTGTAAGGAGTCCTCAGTGGATTCAATTCTTCACCCGATTATCGTGGCCTTCGCGTGGATCTGGGTTTCCATCTATAGGGCACTGACTTTCATTGGTATCCCTAGCGGTCCCGGTATCGGCTGGGTTCTCTCCATCGTCATCTTGACCGTTCTGGTACGGTTCGCGATTCTGCCTCTGTACTTGAAGCAGATCAAGTCCATGCGTAGCATGCAGCTGCTTCAGCCGGAGATGCAGAAGATCCAGGCCAAGTACAAGGGGAAGAAGGATTCGGTCTCCCGTCAGCGTCAAAGCGAAGAGACAATGGCGTTGTACAAGAAGCATGGGGCATCTCCTTATGCTTCCTGTTTGCCAATGTTGGTGCAGATGCCAATCCTCTTCGCTCTCTACAGGGTCTTCTTCTCAGTCAGCCAGATTATGGCTGGCACATATGCTTGGGACGCCCTCGGTCCACTTAATGCGGCAATGGCCGCTGACGTTGCCGACTCAACTGTTGTGGGCGTCGGTCTCACCGAGACGCTAGCAACAACGAATGGTGCGCTCAAGGCAGTCTTTATTGTGCTTATTGCTGTTCTTGTGGTGGTTCAGTTCCTGACTATGCGTCTGTCGATGACAAAGAACATGGCGCCTAATCAGGATCCCAACAACCCCATGGTTCGCAGCCAGAAGTCCATGATGTACATGATGCCCTTGATGTTCGTATTTACGGGTGTCATCTTCCAGATGGGTTTGTTGGTCTACATGGTGACAACCACCGTGTTCGGCTACTGCCAGCAGCTGTGGGTTAACAAAACGATTCCCAATCCTGGATCTCCAGCATTCAACGAGCTGCTTGAGCGCCGCGAAGGTAACTACAAGAAGTGGGCCGTGGGAGAATTTGAGAACTACGACGCCAAGGCTCAAGAAGACAAAGGTGACGAGCCTGCTCTTGAGAAGTTGCAATCGACCACACTTGCGACAGTGGAGCGTCAGGCCGGCCGCCAAAAGGTTTACAGGAAGTTCCCTGAGGATTGGTCAGTTGCAGACAGGCTATCCGTATACCGCGCTTTGGCCATGGAGCCCTGGAAGACAATTCCAGACGAGATCTGGATGAAGCAACAGATCATGGCACGGAAGAGCCAAGAACAGGTAGAGGCTGCACGCAAGAACCGACCCAAGAAGATGTCGCGCGAGCAACGTATGAGGGTTGCTGAGCGCGAACGTATGGAACAGCAGGCCGCTGATAAGCGGGCGCAGCGCAACGCTAAGAAGGCATCGAATGCCAAGAACTCGCTTACACCTGAGGAAATCGAGCAGAGGCGCCAACAGCGTCGCCAGGAGCGGCGTTCTCAGGGCAAGGATAACCCCCAGAAGAAGACCAATTCGGGGAATTAGAAGTACTACGTGGGCAACCGGAGGAACGAATGACGAACAGTACCGGCGGTAAAACGCGCTTGAAGCAGCTTGAGGAAGAGGGCGAGGTCGCCGCAGACTACCTTGAGGAAGTCTTGGACATCATGGATCTCGATGGAGACATTGAGATCGACGTGGAGAATGATCGACCTTCTGTAGCAATCGTCAGCGATGATCCTCGCTCTCGACTCTCTCGTTTGGTCGGAGAAGATGGGGAAGTACTGGAAGCGCTGCAGGAACTAACGCGTCTAGCAGTGCAGACAGCCATGGGTGAGCGGTCTCGACTGATGCTGGATGTGGCCGGGTACCGTGCTGGGAGGCGAGCAGAGCTGCAGCAGATCGCTGCGGATGCTGTTGCAGAGGTCAAAGACACTGGTTCGCCGGTGCGACTTGATCCAATGAACCCGTTTGAACGCAAGGTCTGTCACGATGTGGTTGCTCAGGCTGGTCTGGTTTCCGAGTCAGCGGGGAGTGAACCGTCGCGTTGCGTGGTGATTTCATTGGCTGCAGGCGACGAGGGCGACGTTGAAGATGTTGATACGCAGGCAACATTGGTTGTAGAAGACTGATGGAAAGCCCGAACCAGGTCACTCTGTCGCTGTTTGGAACTGGTGCGTCAGCCGTTGTCGCGTTTGCAGACTTGTTGGCGGCGGAGGGTGAGAGGCGTGGCCTGATCGGACCTCAGGAAGCTGAACGGATCTGGTCACGACACATCGTGAATTCTGCTGCACTATTGCCGTTCCTCCCCAGACGGGGAACTGTTATTGATGTTGGATCTGGTGCGGGATTGCCAGGTCTAGTAATTGCTGCCGCACGACCCGATCTTGAAGTGACACTTGTTGAACCGATGGAGCGGCGGTGTGAATGGTTGGCTGAAGCCGCTGAAGAGATCGGACTCGACAACGTCAGCATCGTTCGTGATCGCAGCGAAAACATCGGCAAGAAGATTCGCGCGGACGTTGTCACAGCCCGCGCAGTGGCCGCGATGCCTAAGTTGCTGCGTCTTACCTCAAAGATGATTGCGCCTGGCGGGCGTCTCTTGGCACTCAAGGGAAGGCGCGCATATGAGGAAGTCAATGAGGCAGCGGATGAACTGAAACGCAGACACCTGGTTGCACAGGTACACGAGGTCGTCTCGGTGCTCGATGGGGAAACAACCTACGTTGTGGAGTGTAAACGCACTATCTAAACCCACTCTGACCTGCGCGTTAACTGATATTGGAGCCGCAAACTATGCTAAGACGGTTGAGAGGTGGTCTTGTGAAGCAGGATGTCGGAAAATCGTCACCTTTGGCAGATCAGCTGGCGAAGAACTACTCGGAGTTTGCTGCAATGGATGGGAGCCAGCTCCCAAAGCCTCAGGGAACACCGATTCTTGTAGTTGCGAATCAAAAAGGTGGCGTTGGCAAGACAACCACCGCAGTGAACCTCGCTGCAGCACTGGCTGTGGGTGGACTGAGAGTGCTCGTTATTGACTCCGATCCTCAGGGCAACGCATCCACCGCCCTCGGAATCCCCCATGGTGGCGGGACACCGTCGACGTACGAAGTGTTGCTTGGGGAAGTTGATTTGGCCAATACCCTCGTTCAGTGTGAAGAGGTTCCGGGTATCTTCGTGTGTCCAGCGACGATCGACCTCGCAGGTGCGGAAGTTGAACTCGTCGACGAAGCTCAGCGGGCGCACCTGTTGAAGTTTGCGATTTCCGACCTTCTCGAGGACGGGAACGACAACCAGTTCGACTTGGTACTGATTGATTGCCCGCCCTCCCTGGGAATGCTGACGTTGAATGCCTTGGTGGCAGCAACTGGAATGATTGTTCCAGTTCAGGCAGAGTATTACGCATTAGAAGGACTGTCACTGCTGCTAAAGACTATCGGACGCATTCAGAATGACTTGAACCCCGACCTTCAAGCCCCGTTCATCCTAATGACAATGATGGATGGTAGAACGAAGCTGAGTTCAGAGGTAGCCAATGAGGTCCGCACTCACTTCGGAGAAGCGGTGTTCAACACGGATATTCCAAGATCTGTGAGGATATCTGAGGCTCCCTCCTATGGAGAGACGGTCATTACCTACGATGAGCGTGGTACAGGCGCGATTGCTTACCGTAAGGTTGCAGCTGAACTTGCCAACGCCCTAGCTTAGGAGTTGATGATGGCAGAACCAGGTGAGAAGGATGCTGGACGTCGCCCGCGGGTCCAGCGCACATCGAGGGCGCGTGGCGGACTGGGACAGGGGCTAGGCGCCTTGATCCCGGATAGGGAGCCGACGCAACAAAAGCAAGAGAAGCCTCTAGATGTACTCTTTCCTGATTTGACCGGAAGGTCTGCCGATCTGGCAGTTCAGAGGGGCGGGTCCGCCAGAGACCTCCTTTCTCCCCGAGGTGGCTCTAAGAGTGTTTCACGTGAAACAATTGACTCATCTGGTGCCTTTTCTGACCTGTCGAACAGAACTGTTCACAGGGAAAATGTTTCACGTGAAACAATTACGGGCAACAGCTCCAAAGCGGATATTGACATTGAGGCACGTGCTGACGAAGAGCTTCTACCTGTCCCCGGCGTAACATTCGGGCACGTCGATCCGACTTGGATTATCCCGAACCTCAAACAGCCAAGAAGTATTTTTGATGAGGGCGAGCTTGAAGAGCTTGCAACATCGATCGCAGAAGTTGGTGTGCTCCAACCCGTTGTGGTTCGGCGGATCACTGCGGAGAGCTTGGCTGAAGAGGGGCAGGCCGACCGTCTTCGGGAGGCACTTGTCGATCAGCCAGAAGCTAGATACGAACTGGTCATGGGAGAAAGGCGTTGGAGAGCTTCAAAACAAGCCGGGCTTCAGTCCATCCCAATAATTGTCCGCTCAACGGGTGAGGACGAGCTGCTCCGTGAAGCACTCATCGAAAACATTCATCGAGTACAACTAAATGCTCTGGAGGAAGCGGCAGCCTATTCGCAACTAATGGAGGATTTTGGATACACGCAAGAGCAGCTAGCCACCCGGGTTTCGAAGTCCCGTCCGCAGGTGGCCAACACTCTTAGACTGTTGAAACTTCCGACATCCGTTCAACGAATGCTTGCTGCGGGTGTCATCAGCCCAGGACACGCACGCACAATTCTCAGTTTGGGAACCCAAGCAGAAATGCAATCGATGGCAGACCGAATTGTTAGCGAGGGCTTGTCAGTACGCGCTACCGAGGAGCTAGCAAAGTTTGGAAAGAAGCCCTCGGTAAAGAGGAGAACGCGTCCGCAAGCAGCGCCTTCAGAGGCGGCACAGAGGATTGCCGATGCAGCTGCTACACGCCTGGACACTTCGGTGAGGGTGGTTCCAGGTGCTAGGAAGAGCAGGTTGATTATCGAATTTGCGGACCAGGCTGATCTAGATCGAATAGCCTCTGAACTGGGTCTATAGAGCCAGCGCTTGGCGCGAGCCAGCAGTTCACAAGCGGGGTTGTAGATATACGTTCTTCTGCCACCGCCATTGATCCATTGCTGCTTGCCGTCCTCGCCTAACGCACTTGCTCACACCACCGATGCGCGCGTGTATCAACCGCTGTGCGGGCACCGTTGGGCCCCCCCTCCGAAACGTATGCGTGGGGACAAAATGATCGCTTGGGGTAGCAACCCCAGACACACGTTTGGTCCCCACCTGAGTTGGACCACTTTAGTTACCCGTGTTGGTTTTGAGGTTGGTGAGTATTTTTTGTGTTTGGGCGCTGATTTTGGGGGTGGCGGTGATTTGTTGGCCGCTGATCTGAATGGTGACGTCTCGCAAGGGACGTAGGGTTTGCACCAGTTTTTTCAAGGTGGTCCCAGTCGCTGCGTAGAGGTAGCGGTTGATGGCTAGGGCAGTGAAGACCACGGTCAAATGGGCTTCAACAGCATCTCGCTCACGGTGGAAGATAGGTCGAGCCTGCAGGTCGGTTTTACTCATGCGGAAAGACTGCTCCACATGCCACAGTTCGTGGTAAGACCCCACGATCTCTTGGGCGTCCATCACGGTTTTGGGGATGTTAGTGACGTAGCCTTTCCACCCGGCAAGCAGTAGGGCCCGCTCAAAAGTGGCTTGGTCAAAAACACGTTTGGTGCCAGTGGTCTTCACAAACCTGGCCGCTTTACCGGGCCTTTCACCGCTGATAACTGCTTCGGCTCGTTCACGCTGCTTCTGGAGAGTGTGACGGTCTCTTACTGCGCGTTTGTGGCGGTGTTGCCACACTGTGCGCCACGACCTGGCGTGGGCCGCATTGCCTGGGTCCCACACTGGCTGGGTGAGAGGAACACTGCCCTCCGGGTCAGCGCGGGGCTTGCCCCGTTTGAGGGTGGTGGTGTCAACGATTTGGCCATCGGTAGCGTCGCTGCCGTGCCAGTGGAAGTGGCCCGCCAGGTCCTGGGGTGCTTTAGTCATCCGCGATCCCACAATGAACCGCAACCCGGCTTCCTCGATAGCATCAAGGTTGGTGGCTGACAGCATTCCCGCATCTGCTACCACCACCATGTCAACCACGTTATTACGGTCAGCGAAGGCTTTGATGACTGGAAGGATGGTTTGGGTTTCGGGTTTGTTACCAGCAAAACAGTGAATCTCTAAAGGGAAACCCGCCCGATCCACCAGTAAGCCCACCACGATTTGAGGATCAACCCGGCGTTCTTTAGAGAACCCGACCTTGCGGTAGTCATCCTCCTTCTCAGCCTCAAAATACAAGGTGGTCACATCGTAAAGCAGCAAAGACAAGCCACTCGTAACCAGGGAATGATTGAAACAGGCCTTCGCGATTTGGCCCCGGTAATCACGCTCCCCAGCCCGCGTCAAGGCTCGTTTGAAGGTTGAGTAATGCACGGGGGTGACCCCCAGTTCTTCCAACACGCGGCGACTATCAACCATTGAAGTTGGCTCCACCAAACGGGCCAGGACCAGTTGAAAGAACCCCTCATCTGCAATTACATCAAACCCCAGAGCATCCCACGCATTCTGGATCACTTCCACCAACAAGCGTGATGACTGAGACTGCACAACAGCCCCACCACGCACGGCTGGGTCTAAACCTAAATCCAGTTCCTCTTGACCCGGATGCAGCCGCTCCCGACCTACCTGCATTAGTGCGGCAAGCTCACCGGGGCTGTGAGCTGACCCCAGATGTTCAAGCACCCGCACCCGCCCAGATTCCTTGACCACGATCTGCACCGCGGTTGCCCCCGAAGCAGTGGGAACTTTACGCAAAAAGGGACTCACCTGGGCATTCTACCAACCCCGTTAGTTACCCAAACCCCAAACCCAAACCACCCATGACCAGCACAAACACAAACCCAACACACCAAAAGAGCCCCAGGTGGTCCAAGTCAGGCCTAACGCACTTGCTCACACCATCGATGCGCGCGTGTATCAACCGCTGTGCGGGCACCGTTGGGCCCCCCCTCCGAAACGTATGCGTGGGGACAAAATGATCGCTTGGGGTAGCAACCCCAGACACACGTTTGGTCCCCACGCATACGTTTCAGGTTAACGGGGGACCGTGCCGACCAACGGCCGGGTTGACGGGGGACCGTGCCAAGCGGCGCAGGTGCAGAGATACCCAAGTGCAGGGGTGCAACCCCCCTGTGCTCCAGCGGGCAACTAGTCCTTGGCTACCTCTGCCATCTCCTTCTTGAGCACAGATGCGAATCTGCGCACGCCCTCTCGAATTGTTTCTTCGGTGGGGTAGCAGAATGAAAGGCGGACATGATCACGCCCGCGACCGTCATAGTAGAAGGCAGTTCCAGGAACGTAGGCAACTAGTCCCTCCACAGCCCTTGGAAGCATTGCCTTGGAGTCAACGCCTTCCGGCAATGAAACCCAGGTATAGAAGCCACCCGTGGGTGTTGTCCACGTGCAGCCTTCGGGCATCTCCGCCTCAAGTGCATCGCGCATCGCTTCCCAACGACCTTTATACATCTTGGCAAAATCACGTACCTGCGCGTACCAGTCAAAGTCCTCGAGGTACTTGCTTATGGACATCTGCCCCATCATAGACGGGCTGAGAATGTCCGATTCTGCTGCCAACACCAGCTTCTCGTAGAGCGCCTGAGGAGCCAGTGCCCAACCAATCCTGTAGCCGGGAGCAAAAATCTTCGAAAAGCTACCTAGGTAGATGACGCCTTCGGGCCAGAGAGGTTGCAGGGCTCGAGTTGGTTCCTGGTCGAAGCCGAGAAGTCCATATGGGTTGTCTTCAACGATCAAAACGCCCTCTGACCTGCAGATATCTACAATCTCAGGCCGTCTAGTTTCGGACATTGATACGCCTGCAGGATTGTGGAAGTTTGGGATCGTATAAAGAAACTTCACTTCACGCCCCGACGCCCGTACGCTCCGAATCGCCTCCCGAAGTGCATCTGGACGAAGTCCATCCTCGTCCATTTCGATATGCTCAACCTCTGCTCGTCGTGAGTGGAACACCCCCAGAGCGCCAACGTATGAAGGTGACTCTGCCAGAATGACATCACCCGGATTGACCAGAATGTCGGATGCTAGTTGCAGGGCCTGTTGTGACCCGGTGGTGATCTGGATCTGGTAGGGATCAGCGTCGATCCCCTCCTTGCTCATGATTTCGGTAATCTGTTCGCGCAATCGGTTCCACCCGTGTCCGTCACCATACTGCAGGGCCCTTGTACCGTCTGTCTCGATGAGCTTCGAGGTCATTTCCCCGATGCCGTCCAGAGGAAGGTCCTGAAGGTTCGGCATTCCTCCAGCTAGTGACACCACTTCAGGACGGGAAACTACTGAGAACAGAGCGCGAATCTCGGACTCGCGCAGGTTCAGCCCATCTTCTGAGAGAAGGTGCAACCAGTCTCCCGAACCCGATTCCGCAGTGCTGGTTTCTGACACGGTCATGATAAATTCCGCCAAATCTCTTTCTCTTTCCGCAGATGCGGAAGCGTTCCTTACTTGATATCTTCGAGGTATCGTTGCGCGTCAAGCGCTGCCCTGCAACCGGTTCCTGCGGCTGTAATGGCCTGCCGGTAGGTGTGATCTACAACGTCACCACACGCGAATACTCCTGGGTGAGATGTAGCGGTACCCGGTTCGCTCACAACAATGTATCCTGCGTCGTCAAGATTGATCTGATCCTGAAATAGTTCAGATCGAGGGTCGTGGCCAATCGCGACGAATACTCCCTGAACTGGGAGAACAGATTCCTCTGAGGTCTTCACGTTTGTGAGGCGCACACCTTCAACGCCCTCGGTCCCGAGAACCTCCGACACTACAGAATCCCAAACAAACTCGATCTTCTCGTGGGCTTTGGCGCGCTCAACCATCACTCGTGAAGCACGGAGCTCATCGCGTCGATGAATGACCGTGACCTTCGAGGCAAATCGCGTGAGGAACAATGCCTCCTCCATCGCTGAGTCCCCACCACCGACTACTGCCAGTTCCTTATCTCTAAAGAAGAACCCGTCACAGGTTGCGCAGTATGAAACACCACGCCCACTTAGTAGATCCTCTCCGGGCACATTGAGGTGCTTGTATGCGGACCCGGTTGCAATGATGACGGTTCTTGCTTCAATAATCTGGTCGTAGGTAGTTACCCTCAGATGCTCTCCGTCGAACTCAACAGCACTGGCATCATCAAACTCGATACGTGCCCCAAATCTCTCAGCCTGAACCTTCATATGGTCCATGAGGTCCGGCCCCTGAATACCTTCAGGAAAGCCCGGAAAGTTCTCTACCTCTGTTGTAGTCATGAGGGCACCCCCGGCATCCAGCGCCCCTGCGATCACTAGGGGCTGCAGGCCGGCGCGGGCCGCATAGATTGCGGCCGTGTATCCGGCGGGTCCGGATCCAAGAACAACGACATCCTCAAACACTTCAGGCATAATTCCCTTCGCTTCCATCAATCTGGTACTCACGCCAGTCTACTGGACTGAAATTCCAGCAATCTTTGCCCTGTTCATCCCCTCATCATCAACTGGCAGCGTGTTGAAAGTTAGACCGATTGCTGAAAGCTCTGTCGGTTGTGCCAGGCGAATAACAGTCTGACCGTCAATTGGCGCGGTTGCTAGAACATCCCCCGCTCTAGGATTGCCATCGGCAGGATTACGTACTACAACCTCACCTCCTGAGCCAACAACGTTCAGGGTGATTTCTGAGACTACAGCGGGCTCTGCAAGTGTCAGAAGAACAGAGATCTCGCTACCCTCTTCAAACGCGTTTTGTGTGAAGTACCGGGAACGCCAGACCGTGGACGGATCAGTATCTACGATCGCCGACGCCAGCTCGGGGTGATCTCCATCATCATCGTTCCACGAGAAAACTGTTGCACTAGTGACAACGGGTGCGACTGTGGGGACAGGCCCCTCAACCACTTCCTCCTCCTCAGATTGCCCAGATTGCCCAGATTGTGCGGACTGGGCGATGTTGCCACCCATTTCTGCAAAGAGATCGGTAGGTCCGGGGCCCATGAGCGTGCGAACAGCGAAGAAACCGGCGGCCAGCACAAGGACAAGTCCGAGTATCAACGCTGGAATGGTCGGATTAAACCCCTTCTTTCCAGCCGTCGCGGCAACCGGGGCTCCCTGTGATGAGGTTCTGTGTTCGCTCACGAACTGGTCCTTCCTAACTTCATGGTTCTCCACGTTACCTTGCTCTTCGACCCCGCGGGCGCGCGGCGAGACCCCTAACTCTCCTGTAAGGGTAGGGATTGCCCCGGTCGACGCCATATCCAAAAAGGAGGTTCCGCGGTTCAATGTCTGTGTGGCCAACACGGCTGCCTGGGTTGAACTGGAGAATAGTTCGTTCCACTGTGGAGGTTCGTCGGCCCAACTTGCAGCCTGCGGAAGTTCACGCGCATGTCTCTGGACTAGTGGTTGTTCGCCGGTCTCCCCACCTGCAGACGGGTCGTCCAGCTCTGCCTCACTATCAACTTCTTTACCTGGTGGAAGCGGTTCGGCAGGGGACGCACTCTCAGATTGGGGGCGAGGACGGAAGCGGGCCACCAGAGATCCCGCCGCTTCGTTCATGCCGGCCGGATCAAAGACTCGAAGGAGACCGAAGTAGACGAACGCCACAATGACCGCAACGAGCACAGTCTTCCATGTGCCGTCAAAGAAGCGCCCAATTGTTGACTCTGCTGATGATGAGGGGCCGATGAAATGAAGCACGGCCCATGCTACAAACCCAGAGACTGCGAAAGAGAACATACAGCGCAGATAGAAGGCAACTACTCGACCGACATTGATCTGTCTCACCAAGATTCCAGCCCAGACCAGGGCAACGAATCCCTGTACTACGCGATACACGGTCTCTCCAGCTGCTGCGCCTACGGTCCACCACTTTGGTTCCGCTATGAGATACACGGACCAGCCGACGGCAATCTGCAAAATAGTGGGCACTATCGCGATGAGGAAGACGGGCCGGGCGTTCTCAAACGCGAAGAACACCCTCTGAGACATCATTGTTAATCCGCCTGACGGCAATGCAAAGACGAGGGCGACCAAGACCATGCCATACAAGGACGCACTGCTGGGGGAGAGCGTAGGCATGATGATCTGCATCATTGGGTTGGCTGCCACAATCAGCACAGCCGCCGCGTAGAACGACAGTAGGACAATCAGATCCACGCCCCGGTGGTAGTTCTCTGCCACCCCCTTTATGTTCCCGTCCGCGACATCGTTGGCTAAACGTGTGAAAATAGCAGTCGCCAGTGTGAGGGCGATCAGGGACGACGGAACCATATAGATCATGTAGGCGTACTGATACGCCGGATTGCCCGCTACAAGGTCACCGGTGGCAGAGGTGTAGGCATCCGCGCGAGTCGCCAACTGCGAGGTGGAGACAACAGCAAACTGGCTCATCAGAAGTGTTGCGAATGTCCAAAACGCCACCTTGGATGCGGAGCCGAAGTTGGTTCCTTTGAGTCTGAAGTCAATTCGAAGCTTGAGGCCCGACTTCCGCAGGGGGATCAACAGGATCAGAGCTTGCGCAATGACGCCAACAGTTGCCATTCCGGCGACCATGAGGATCTGCTCGGAAGTCATGGACTCGGCGGGGCGAATATCTCCCGCCTGCCCCCAGAGCACTAGGAATGCGATAAGTGACGCGATGCCGACGATGTTGTTGACAACCGGCGCCCACATGTACGGCCCGAAGATTCCCCGGGCATTCAGGAGTTCACCGAGGAGATTGTAAAGCCCGTAGAAGAAAATCTGCGGTACGCAAATGAGTGCGAACGTGATTGTTAGGGCCCGCATCTCCGGGCTGTAAGCAGACGCAAGAATCGTGACGATCACAGGTGTCGCCACCATTGCTGCCAGCGTCAGGAGGAACAGCAGGGCACCCGCGGCCGTGAGGAGTTTATTGACGTACTCGTTACCGGCTCTGCTCTTCAGTGCCCTGACGATCTGAGGGATCAATACCGCATCGATGATTCCGGCAGCTAGAAGGTTGTAAACCATGTTGGGCAGTGTGTTGGCGACCTGGAATGAACCCATTGCCCCAGCACTGGCGCCCAGTGCCGCGACAAGCAGCGCAGACTTAATGAAGCCGAGGATACGCGACGTCAGCGTGCCTGACGCCATGAGAACTGACGACCTGAGAAGTGTCTGCTGTTTCGGCTCTAAGCCTCCGACCTCGTCCTCTTCGTCGTCCTGCCGTTCGTCGTGATTATCGTTCACCCGTTGTCCTTATTGGAACTAGCGGTAGCGAGAGGAGACATTCGACGCTTCCCCTTTCTGATCGTTCTAATGACTCCAGCAACTAGTGCCGCTGAAAGCAGACCGGCGACGATCCACAGGCCGGGACCTTCCCAGTCTGCACGCACCCTCACGGTTATCGGTTCGGAAGCATCCAGGGTAGTACCACCCTCCGTCATGGCGACTGCGGTTACCTCGACCTGCCCGGTCCCCACCGCCTGAACCGGAACTTGAACCGTCACGGAACCCCCGCTGGGAACCACAGTAGGTACCCAGTCCTTCGCTGAGAGACGCGGGTCTCCCGCTTCGAGCCCAACAAGAATTTGCAGGGCATAAGGACCACTGTTGCGGACAGTAATCGGGAACGGGGCGTTGCGACCCACGACGTTTACGGGTCCCGAAGGAATGACATCGATCGTCCTTGTGAAACTTGAAAGGATGTCCAGTGCGCTATCAACTCGTACTTGGCGTTGCTGGGTGGTTAGATCACTGGCGGTTGAGGCCAGAACGGGCAGAAGTTGCACCGGTGTTGGCCGTTCACCATCAACGGTTGCGAGGAGGACGTCCTCGGTCGCAACGAGTTCTTGATTGAGCGGGTGCAGAATGGCTTCAACCTCCGCGGCCGAAGTAGACGTGGACTCACCAATCGGCTGCCTTGGAATGGTAGACAGTGGGCTTTCGAGCATGTCTTGCAGAGAGAGCGGATTGACCCAGGGGTTTTCAAGTAGTTCTGCTAGTCGTTCGGATGGGTTCTTGCCTAGCTCAGGGGCCGCAATATTTATCCACACGGATAGGTCACCCACGTCCTGTGCAGCAGAAATCGCTGTTAGGGCGCGAACACGCTGGCGCGCACTCAGATCCCCATACTCAGATCTAGCCTTCGACGAGAGCGACTCTGCGGCGGCCCCCCAAGAGTCTAAGACTGTCACGGTCTCCTGAGAATCTGCAGTTCTCTGATCGCCGTCAACGATCGTCGAGCCCGTTCTTGCATCCACAAGGAACCTGGCCGATGGTGTAGTTGAGTCCGCAGAGCTCTCAGCGACGCCCTCGCTATCTGTAAGAACCGTTTCCCCTGCTCCGGCACGCAGAACCTGCAACCCCCACCACTCATTGTCTGCTATCACAAGATTATCAAGTAGAGATATGTCGGACCTGCGGAGGGCGGCCTCAAGACTCTGGGGGGATCCTGCGGAAAAGCCTGTGTCTGCACCGACTTGCTCACCACTTTGAGACTGCCCGGACTGCGAGTCCTGCGGGTCCGACTCCTGTACATCCACGCCTGGCTCGTGGAGGGTGCGCGTTGATGCGGCCAGTCCATATAGTTCAGTCTGCTCAGTAACAGCAAGCAGAGATAGCGATGCATCTCCGGAGGGAATGGACGCAATTTCAAGTCCGTGACCCAAGTCGTTGGCCAACAGGACACGGAGGTCTTCGTGCGTCAGTGTGACCGTTGTTCCAACGCCCGCAAGTCTCGACCATGCGCCGGGGCTCAGCGTGTCCGCCACTCCAGTCACAGTGACATTCACCTGCATCTCTCCCGTAGCACCAGGGGGATACCACAAGAGCAGGGTACGGTCCTGTGCGGGACTCAAACCCAAAATGCTCGTGGACGTTAGGAGGCGCACCGTCACCCCGTATGGTCCCCACGCGGCAGAATTCCACAGAGGAAGATCATCAACGGGGATCCTGATGCGTATGTCGGTTCCTCCGGTAGTTGCGCGCTCAATATCCGCTTGTTCCATGGTGAGCTCGTTAGCCGACCAGCTGTCGTTGCGCCCCTCCGAGAGAAAATCGTCAACTTCGGCCATGGAACCAAACGGATCTGCATGCACAAATGTGATGATGCGAGCCCTCTGCAGCTGCTCTGGACTCGCTGCTTCGACGTGGACAGTCAGCACCAGTTCGTCCTCGTCCACAAGGATCTCAGGCGACAGGTCACTAATCCTTATCGTTGGAGAGGCAGAGTCAGAATCACCCTGTGAACTGGCGATTGCCGTGGGCGCAGCGAACAGGCCGACGAATACTATGAAGACGGCAAAGAACACAGCCATTGCTTTTGCGCGCAACTCGGGGTTCGCTAGCGGAAGTCTATTCATGTCGCGTTACTGAAGATAGTCACTTGTTCGGTGAGGGCGAGTAGAGGAGGTCGATGGCGGCCGCTACTACGCGTCTCTCATTTGGATATGACAGGCGATTCTGCGCTTCCAGAAGGGGAACCCATTCGGTGTCCTCAGCCTCTTGGTCAGGGTCGTTCTCTACGGTAAGTTCGCCGTCGAGGTATTCCAGGAGAAAGTGGTGAACAAGCTTGTGGATCCGGGTTGAAGTACCTGAGAACCAGTAGTCAACAGTTCCTAGCTTGCAGACTACTCGGCCGCGAGCACCTGTCTCTTCTTGGACCTCCCGAACTGCAGCTTGAGCGGGTGTCTCCCGACCTTCGAGGTGTCCCTTCGGGAGACACCACTCCAAACGGCCCCCACGGTTACGGCGCATTATCAGAGCAACGTAGGCAACACCGTCTCTGACATCAATACACAGGCCTCCCGCACTGGTTTCCTGCACTGCTCGCGTGTGAATGGCGGTTTTACGCACAGTAATTACCCTGGGGGTAAGAGGACGGCGTGGGACCGGATAGGCTGCCCCACGAACGCTCTTCTGACTATGCATGGCCCCAGCTTAGGGTGGAGTGGCAAATGAGCACCTGCTTTGAGCCGTGCGTCCTCGGATGCGAGCATGTAATTGTGTAGCTTTATCAAGACTTGGATGGAACTTATGGCGGAAGAAAAGGTAGTTGGTCACAAGTTGGTTGGACGAGGCGATATTCCAGCCCTGTTGGCTTCTGGCTTGACAACACTATCCGGCCTTCCGGAGTCTATTCTGGCGCTAGCCGCCCGTTTTGGTAGCGCCGGCCACGAGATTGCTCTTGTTGGCGGTCCTGTTCGTGACGCGTTCCTGGGCGTGGAAGCACACGACTTCGACCTCACGACCTCGGCCCTCCCCGATCAAACCGAGGCCATCATGCGTCAGTGGGCGGACGCTGTTTGGACGGTTGGTAGGGAGTTCGGAACCATCGCGGGGCGCAAAGGTTCCTTGCAGGTTGAAGTGACCACCTATCGGACAGAGGAGTATGAAGAGAACTCCCGCAAGCCAGTTGTCATCTATGGAAAAACGCTCGAGGGCGACCTGTCGCGACGAGACTTCACCGTGAATGCCATGGCAATGCGGCTTCCCGACCTCGTCTTGGTTGACCCGTTCAACGGATTGGAAGACCTGGCTGAAGGCGTGTTGAGGACCCCCGTGTCAGCTACACAGTCGTTCCGAGACGACCCCTTGAGGATCATGCGGGCCGCACGTTTTGCGGCGCAGCTGGGAGTCGATGTTGCGCCGGAGGTAGTGAAGGCGATGGGGGCCGAGGCCGAGCGTCTCGAGATTGTCTCCGCCGAGCGGATCCGTTCTGAGCTGGAACGTCTCATCGTCAGTCCCTTCCCACGACGTGGACTCGAGCTACTGGTCTATACGGGTGTGGCACCCTATGTTCTTCCTGAGCTGTCCGCTCTCCAGGACACGGTAGATGAGCATGGACGGCACAAGGACGTATACGAACACACCCTGACCGTCCTCGACCAAGCAATGGCGCTTGAGACTGGGCCGGATGGTCCCGTTCCCGGGCCAGATTTCATCCTCCGCTTTGCCGCCCTCATGCACGACATCGGTAAGCCAGCGACGCGTCGCTTTGAAGGGAAAAAGGTCACCTTCCATCACCACGATGTCGAGGGAGCCAAGATTACCCGGAAGCGCATGAAAGCCCTGCGGTTCGACAAATCCACGACCAATGCGGTGGCGGAGTTGGTAGCGGGTCACCTACGGTTTCACGGTTACGGGGAGCAGGCTTGGACTGATTCCGCAGTAAGGCGCTATGTTACGGATGCGGGAGATCAGTTGGAGCGACTACACCGATTGACCCGCGCAGATGTCACCACCGGAAACCGTCGGAAAGCTGCATATCTTGCTGCTGCCTACGACGACCTCGAACAGAGGATTGCCGAGTTAAGGGAGAAGGAAGAACTGGATTCCATTCGCCCCGACCTTGACGGTGAGGAGATCATGGCGATCCTCAATGTGGGTCCCTCACCTGCGGTTGGTCGCGCGTACAAGTACCTCTTGTCTCTACGGATGGACGAGGGCGAACTCGGCAAGGAACAGGCCGCTGCGAGGCTTAGACAGTGGTGGGATAAAGAATCAAACGACTCGGTTTAGTCACAATTCTTGGAGCACCTCTCTGAATAGAGTAGGTTGCTGGTTTACCCTGATCACAGAACAAGTGTGTACGGGTCGAAGATTGGGGGATCAGTGGCTGACAAACCGCAGGTTGGGCGTAATGGGGGCGCTGAAGACGAAGGTTTCGGCGGCCGCAAGTTCACGCCTCCACCACCCCCGATTGGTAGTCGATCCGCTCGTCATCGGCCGCCGGAAGATGCGGAGCCAGATCAGGGGACTCTACCTACCGCATCTGGGATTCCCCTAACGCCCGTTTCGGCGACTTCAATCGCGGCCTCGGCGGCAGAACCTGAAGTTATGCTGGGCGATACAGGCGGCGAAGCCACGGTCGAGTCGGGGCGGCAAGCACCGCCCCCACCTCTGGCTTCAGAAGTGTTCCCAAGCGGTGGGGATGTCGCCCAAATAACAGGAGAGAACGGTGGCGAAGTGGCAGTGAAGAAGCGCAAGTGGCCCAAGCGGCTCGCCATCGGGCTTGTTGTTGCCATCAGCGTCCTCGTGATTGCGGTTGGGGCGTTCTTCTTGTGGGCTTACAACCGGGTGAGTATCCCGGAACCCACTGAGTTCGCGTTGGCTCAAACCACCGTCGTTTACTACAACGACGGGGAAACTGAACTGGGGCGCTTCTCTGAGGTGAACCGCACAATCATTGATGTTGCAACCCTGCCATCGTATGTGACCGAGGCCGTGATCGCTTCGGAAGACAGGACCTTCTACACCAACTCGGGTGTCGACGTGAAGGGTATTGCTCGTGCCGCGGTCAACAATCTTCGCGGTGGTGCTCGCCAGGGGGCTTCAACCCTGTCGCAGCAGTATGTTGAGAACTACTACATAGGCAATCCAACGAAGACCTACGTTGACAAGATGGAAGAGGCGCTTATTGCGCTCAAAATCAACCGTAGTCAGACGAAAGATGAGATCCTCGACAACTACATGAATACCATCTATTTCGGTCGAAACACGTACGGAATAGAGGCGGCATCGCAGGCATATTTTGGGAAGCCGGCATCAGAGATGACGTTGTCCGAGGCCGCGATGCTGGCGGGGATCATCCCCGCACCGAGCGCGTGGGACCCTGCTGTTGATCCGCAGAAGGCGCAGGAGAGGTGGGAGAGGGTCTTGAACCTGATGGTTGAGGACGGTTACATCTCCGCTGCGGAAGCGGCATCCCAAACGTTCCCGGAGACTGTTGCTGCGGACGCCCTCCAGCAAGCCAATCAACTCAGTGGTTGGAGTGGGTATTTGCTCCAGCAGATCAAGAGCGAGTTGCTTGGCTCTGAATCCTTCACGGAAGAAGAGATCAATGCTGGTGGACTGTCGATTACGTCTACACTATCTGTCGCCCAGCAGCAGGCGGCTGTCGCATCTGTTGGAATTCTCCCCGGAGATACGCCAGCTTCCGTCCAGGTCGCCCTGTCCTCGGTAGATAACGCGACAGGAGAGATCGTCGCGGAGTATGCGGGAGGTGACTACACGCAGAGGCAGGTCAACTCGGTCACGCAAGACACCGCGATGGCCGGTTCCACGCTCAAACCCTTCGCCCTCATTCCATATCTTGAGCAGGGCAACTCCCTGTGGAAGACATTCGATGGGAACTCACCCCTGGAGTTCCAGGGCTTGACTGTGCAAAATGTCGACAACTACTCGTATGGGCAGATTGATGTCATTGAGGCGACGGCTGTATCCGCAAACACGGTCTACGTGGCGATTAATGAGATGATCACACCTCAAAGCTTCATGGACACAGTTATCGCGGCGGGGCTACCGGAGGATACTGCAGGCCTAGAGCCGACGCTTCTTAACGTCCTGGGATCGGCTTCTCCCCACAACATTGACTTGACCCGAGCCTTCGCAACCCTGGCGAACGGCGGGGAAAAAATCGATCCTCACATTGTTCGCTCAGTTGCGGACTCGCGGGGAAATGAGGTTTACAGGGCACAGGCTCCCAAGGAACGTATTTTTGATAGCGACACATTGTCCATGGCCATGCCAGCGTTGCTTGCGCCAGCAGAAGACGGAGGTAGCGCAAGCAAGGTCTCTGCCCTGAATCGACCGGTCGGTGGTAAGACAGGTACTTCTGAGGAAACAAATTCCGCACTGTTTGCCGGTTTTGTCCCCCAGCTCACCACGGTCGTGTCGATGTATAACGTTGGCGAGGGCGGAGAGATGCTTGCGCTGCCACCCATCGGCGATGTCTCGTCGGTCCATGGTGGCGATTGGCCCACCGACATTTGGCTGGCATACATGCAGGTAGCGCTGCAGGATGTCCCAGTAATCGATTTCCCATGGTTCAACAGCACGGTCCTACAGAAGCGACCGGAGATTCCACAGTCGCTGCCGACCCCGGCTCCTGCGCCAACCCCCACGCCCACGCCCACGCCCACGCCGACTCCTGAACCAGAGCCTGGGCCGGAACCAGAACCGGGCCAGTCAGGTGAAAACGCGGGTTAATAGCCACGCTTGAGCAAGAAACTCCCTCGGCCCAGACGGACCGAGGGAGTTTCTCAGGTTTGACCTGCTTAGTTGACCTTCAAGGGTTACTTGTTGTCAGACTTTACAACCAGCTCTGTGGTAACCGAGACTTCCGGCAGTAACTTGATTGTCACCGTGTACGTTCCGGTTGTCTTGATCGGTGAACCGAACTCAATGTTGCGGGGATCGAAAGGAACCCCGAACTGCTTCTGAAGGGCGGCAGCCATATGTTTAGGGCTAACTGCGCCGAAGAGGCGTCCCGTTGAGCCAGCCTTCACGAACAGGGTGGTTGCACCCTCTTCTGCAATGCGGTCACGCAATGCGATTGCGTCCTCGGCGGAAGCAATCTCACGCTTGCGCCGCTGCTCAAGGTTCTGATCGATATGACGCTGCGCGCCCTTTGTCCAGCGAACCGCGTAACCGCGGGGCACCAGGTAGTTGCGTGCGTAGCCGTCTTTTACCTCTACAACTTCGCCGGCAGCGCCAAGGCGCTCAACGTCGCGGTTAAGGATGAGTTTGGTAGCCATTAGTTACTTCCCCTCTTCCTAGCGACCGGTGGTCGAGTAGGGGAGCAGTGCCATTTCGCGGGCGTTCTTGATCGCCTTTGCGAGCTTGCGCTGTTCCTGGACGGAGACGCCGGTAACGCGACGAGCGCGAATCTTGCCACGGTCCGAAATGAACTTGCGTAGCACAGCGGTGTCTTTGTAATTGATGTTGCCGACCTTGACGGTGCGGACGGGGCCGACCTTCTTCTTCATCGGCTTGCGAAGATTTGGCTTCGCCATAATGTCTCCTCTAAAAAATACCTAGGTCGCGATGGCGACCACAAGAAATTCTGAAAGCTTAGAAAGGTGGCTCTTTGTCGAACTGAGCGTTCCCAGGTGCGCCCCACGGGTCATCCGCCTGACCACCTGCAGGAGCGCCATATCCGCCCTGTGAGTAGTCGGGAGCCGCCTGTGGTGCTGACTGAGCGGGAGCTGCTTGCTGGCCGCCGAATCCACCGCTGTTGCCACCGCCGGAGAAGTTTCCTCCACCTTGGCGTGGTGTGCGGGTGATCTGTGCCTTTGCGTAACGCAGTGCCGGCCCGACCTCGTCCACCTGCAGTTCGACTACCGTGCGCTGTTCGCCACCGTCGCGGGGCGTGTATGAGCGTTGCACCAGGCGGCCCTGCACGATCACGCGGGTCCCCTTGGTGAGGGACTCTGCGATGTTCTCCGCATACTCTCGCCAAGCAGAGCAACGTAGGAACAAGGTGTCCCCGTCTTTCCACTGGTTGGAGTTACGGTCGAATGTGCGGGGCGTTGATGCCACGGTGAAGTCGACCACGGCCGCACCGGAGGTTGTGTACCTCAAGTTAGGGTCGCCAGTTAGGTTGCCGATTACGGTGATAACTGTGTCGTTCGCCATTGATCTACCTTCTAAACCAAAACGGGTTTAAGTTAGCCTTCGTTGTCGAGGCGAAGGACCTTGGTACGCAGGACGGACTCGTTCAGGTTGAGCTGACGGTCGATTTCCTGGATAACTTCAGGTGTGGTGTGTGCGGTGACAACGACGTAGATACCTTCGTCGTTCTTATTGATCTGGTAGGCCAGCGTGCGCTTGCCCCAAACATCAATGTTGTCAACGGTACCGCCAGCAACGGTCACCTGCTTCAGAATCTTTTCCATGGAGGAGCCCACGGTACGTTCCTCGAGTGATGGGTCGAGGATGATCATCATTTCATATGCGCGCAATGTATTCCCCACCTCCTACGGTCTAGACGGCCACGGACGGTCCGTGGCAGGAGGGTCTTGCGATGTGGGAGTCTGATTCGGCCCTTTTGGCCAAGTCTTGACACCCAACGCTCTACTCTACCGACTCACCGAGCTGAGGACTACCCGGTTTGGACACCCAGGGCGGTTGAGCGCGTCACAACCCACCCATTCTCGGTGAGTAGGCACGGAATGTGTTGGTCGTCGCCCGCAGCAACATGAACCAGCCGGCGAATGTGACCCAGAGCCACAGGAGTATCTCACTCTGTTGGGTGCCCGTCAGAGCGGCGCCCTCGTCCATCGCTGAGAGTGCGCTGATTCGCTGGTGGAGCATCCACAGTGCCGGAAGGTAGAGGACAAGGGTGACAATGCCTGTCCACGCCAGGTATCTCCCCTCCGATGCTCCGATGAGGACGCCGTCGAGAAGAAACACAACGCCCCCGATAGGCATGAGCAGACCCGCGACAAGAAGCGCTCCCGATGCTGCCTGGTGCATTACGGGATCGGTCCCAAAGGCAAGCGGTATCCACGGTGAAAGCACCGCCATGACTACTCCGAGGACCGCCGCGGATCCGGCGCCCCAGAGTGTCATTTTGCGTACCAGAGAGCGCAAAACGTTGCGGTGACCACTGCCCAGTGCGACTCCGACTAGGCTCTGCGCGGCGATGGCGAGGGCGTCGAGCGCGAATGATGCCATGGTCCACACAGTGTTGACCACCTGGTGTGCAGCAAGGGCAATGACGCCGGCCTGCGTTGCGATCGCAACTGTCGCAAGGAGTGCAAGCCTGAGAGAGATTGTCCTAACCAGCAGTGGCAGGCCCGCGCCAAACGCACCGCCGAGACCTGTGAGTGAGGGCTTGAAAGAAACACCAAGTGGGCGCGCCTTTCTGACCACCACGGACACCAACGCCACGCACATCAGCGTCTGGGTCACCGAGAGGCCGATGCCCGCGCCGAGTATCCCCAAGTTGAGGCCGAAAATCAGGAGCAGGTTCAGTCCGACATTGACGATTGAACCGCCAGCTAGGACATACAGGGGAGTCTTCATGTCGAGGACGCCCCGGAGAGTTCCAGTTGCGGCCAGGATAACCAGCATGGGGAGCATACCGAAGGAGGCGCCCCTCAGGTAAGCAACCGCCTGTGGAAACACCTGTGCATCAGCGCCCATGAAGGTGATGATTGTGGGTGCAGAGAACACTAAGACTGTCACCACGAGGATGCCGATTCCCAGTGCCAACCACATTGCATCGAGGCCCGCCTGGATGCCCTCCTTAGGGCGCCCAGCCCCCAGTGCGCGGGCGGTCAGCGCGGTCGTTGCATACGCAAGAAATACGAATACACCAACGAGGGTCGTAAGGATGGTTGAGGCGAGTGAAAGACCAGCTAACGGCGCGGTTCCAAGGGATCCGACCATGATCGAGTCGATCATCAGCAGCAGCGGCTCTATTACAAGGGCGCCAAGTGCAGGGACGGCAAGCCCGAGGATTGTCCTACTGGAAAAGTCGAGTTCAACACCTCCATGAGGGCCTCGGTTGGAACCTTCACGGGACACTTGAGGGTAATTGTCATCTGCCGGCGTGTCGGGAGAAGTTCTTTCCACCAATTCTGCTTCCAGTTCTTTTACACAGCTTGTGAACAACACTGTGGATATGTGTGAACCCATCTAGGCGCGAGATGACGCCACAGAGGACCCAAGCTAGAAAAACTGTTCACCCGCACTCATCCACCCTATTTCCACAACTAATCCACAAACAATCCACCGATAAGTTGTTCACATCCCCAGGTTTTCCACACTCTACCCACATTGAGGATTGGAAATTACTTCCGATGCCCCATAGTGTTCCCAAGGGTGTCACGCATCGTTCATGTTGATGTCTGGAGCTTGCATCAAGAAGTTTTCCCACAACCTGCGGGTTTTGAGAAGCGAGATCAGGAGAACAGTGGATAACTCACCGAGCGATTTTGATCGTGTCCCGCCTCAGGCGCTGGAGGCTGAGCAGTCAGTGCTTGGGTCCATGCTGCTCAGCAAGGATGCGATCGGTGAAATAGGTGAGATCATCTCGGGGATCGATTTCTATCGGCCACAGAATGAAACTATCTACAACACCATCCTCGACCTCTATTCGCGGGGCGAACCTGCCGACCCAATCACCGTCGCTGCGGAACTGGAACGAGCTGGTGCTCTTAAGAGGATTGGTGGGGGAGCGTATCTCCACAGTCTTACGGCATCCGTTCCAACAACCGCGAACGCGACTCACTATGCGCGGATCGTCCGTGAGAAGGCGATGTTGCGGCGCCTAGTTAGTGCGGGGACGCGCATTGTCCAACTCGGTTACTCCGAGGACGGTGGCGAGGTGGACGACCTCATGGATGCCGCTCAAGCCGAGGTTCACGCAGTTGCCGAAGGGCGCCAGAAGCAGGACTACATTGCTCTAGGAGAGATGTCGGATGACATCCTCACCGAACTCGAGCGGATAGCCAACAACAAGAACAAGCTAACGGGCGTACCTACAGGGTTTTCTGATCTTGATTCCTTGACGCAGGGGCTTCACCCCGGACAGATGGTCATTATCGCTGCGCGTCCGGCAATGGGTAAGTCAACTCTCGCCCTCGACATCTGTCGCAGCGCCGCCATTCACAACAACATTGCGGCCGCCATGTTCAGTCTGGAAATGTCGCGTTCAGAGATAGCCATGCGCCTACTTTCTGCGGAGACGGGGGTTTTTCTGGGGAAGATGCGTTCGGGTGACATGACAGCTGACGACTGGACCAGGGTCTCGAAACGTGTGGGTGAAGTATCGTCAGCACCGCTCTATATTGATGATTCTCCGAACATGTCAATGCTGGAGATCCGCTCGAAGTGCCGCCGTCTCAAGCAACAGCACAACCTGGGCCTTGTGGTCCTCGACTACCTGCAACTGATGTCCAGCGGCAAGAGGGTTGAATCCCGTCAGCAAGAGGTTTCAGAATTCTCTCGTTCGCTGAAACTGCTGGCTAAGGAGCTGGAACTCCCGGTGATTGCTGTAGCACAGTTGAATCGCGGACCTGAGCAGCGCAGTGATCACAAGCCAATGATGGCTGACCTACGCGAATCCGGTTCGCTGGAACAGGATGCCGACGTGGTTTTCCTGTTGCATAGGCCCGACTACTATGATGCCGAGGACCGTCCTGGTGAGGCCGACATAATCGTTGCGAAGCATCGCAATGGTCCAACCGATACCATCCCAGTTGTCTTCCAGGGCGCCCAGGCCCGGTTTGGCAACTTGGCGAGGCACCCGGGCGAGTTCGGGTAGGCCCCCAGGGGATCGCAGCCCGGCGCCACACCCACCAACCCCCATTCTCATTAGCGAGCCGATTGCGCCTTAGCGAGCCGACTAGGCATCTATAACAGTGTGATTGACGTTCAAACCGGGCCCATTCGGCTCCCTATGCCCTAGTTGGCTCCGTAGTGCTTGGACACTGATCCTTGGTGACAGGCCTCAAGACCCCGCTGCGCGCATTCCGGCCATTGTGGGGGCGAGCGTGGGGGTGAGCATCGGGTTCGCGCGGCGATCCGGTCCTCACAAATGCCTACTGCTGTGCCTTGCTGGCGATACAGGTGTGCTTGTGAGCCTATGAGGCTGCCGGGACACGCAACGAGTCGGACAGACGATCGATACGCGCGTTCGTTGCATCGATGCGCTCGTTGATAGTACGAAGCTCGGCTTTGGTGTCCATTCGAAACTCCGCGATCTCACCACGGAGAGAGGCTTCCAGTGCTTGGGTTCTTGCCTGTTGGCTAATGTCGAGCGTTTGGATTCGTTCTTGGAGGTTGGTATCAACGGCCTTGATTTCTTTGCGGAGGTTGGTATCGAGTGCTTGGATCTCGCCACGCAACTCGGTGCGCATAGCACCCATTTCGTTCCGGAGTGCTTGGTCACCAGCCCGCATCTCGGTACGGAGGCTAGATGAGAAACCCACCATGGTGCCAATTAGCGTCAGGATTATCCCAAGCGCAGAGACGATTATCGCCACCAGTTCCACCGACATTGTCACCATCTCCTGATTATCGCCCAGTACCAAGCCATTGTCACGGTTCAGAAATGGTCCCATCCGTCAAACAAGTGGACAAGGACCAAAGCGGTCACCTGTGGATTCCACCGGAAATGCTGTGCTGTGGACGGAGTGGCTGCGATGGTGGCCGTCGCTTGCGGAGCCAAATGGTCGTGATGCGGTTTTGGGACCGCGGACTTGGGTGTGCCTCAGCCAGTGAGCTGTGAGTTGTTTACCAACGCCGACCTTTTGTTTATCGGCGCGGACCCGCGCCAATCTGGGACGTAAGGCCCAAGTTGTAAAATACAAACTCCCAGGTCAAACACTATTTGAAAGTTGCGAATGTGATTGCGTGCACGTAGGCCACGATGTTCCTAGATTTGAAACATGGTTGAAATTAGAATCCACGGGCGAGGGGGCCAAGGGGTTGTCACGGCTTCTGACCTAGTCGCCATGGCCGCATTCCACGAGGGCCACCACGCGCAGGCATTTCCATCGTTTGGCTCCGAGCGCACAGGTGCGCCGGTCGTCTCCTACTGCCGCGTTGAGGACAGGGAGATCCGCAGTCGCGAACCCGTCCTCGAACCCGACATCATCATTGTCCAGGACCCCACTCTGCTCACGGTCATGGACGTCTTCTCCGGACTGAAGCCCGGCGGGTACGCCCTCATCAACTCAAGTAAGACTCTTGAAGAACTTGAGCTTGAGGACGTCCTCAGTAAGACGGATGCCGACCACTTGGTAACAGTGCCGGCCTCAGAACTGGCACGCGAACACCTGGGACGTCCTCTTCCCAACGCGGCCCTGCTGGGCGCCATGTCCGCTTTGACTGGCCTGGTAGACATCGCCAGTGTCGAGGGCGCGATCAAGCAGCGCTTTCATGGGCGTTTGGGTGACTCGAACTCGGCCGCAGCCCGCGCGGCCTACGACTATGTAAAGGAGAGCGCGGATGCGGAAGCAAATTGAGGGGTCCAAGGCCGTCGCTGAGACGGTCGCGCACTGCCACCCCGAGGTGATTGCCGCCTACCCGATTAGCCCTCAAACACACATTGTTGAGGAGCTTTCTAACCTGGTGAAGCGCGACGTCCTCAAAGGCTGCGAATATATCAACGTTGAGTCGGAGTTTGCCGCCATGTCTGCCTGCATCGGCGCCAGCGCCGCAGGGGCGAGGACGTACACCGCGACGGCATCACAGGGCCTCTTGTTCATGGCCGAGGCCGTCTACAACGCCTCTGGCTTGGGAATGCCCATTGTCATGACTGTCGCCAACCGAGCCATCGGCGCACCTATCAACATCTGGAATGATCACACTGACGCCATGAGCCAGAGGGATTCCGGGTGGTTGCAGCTCTACGCTGAAGACAACCAAGAGGCGGCCGACCTGCATGTTCAGGCTTTCAAGATTGCCGAGGAACTGTCACTTCCTGTCATGGTGTGCATGGACGGGTTCATCCTCACCCACGCAGTTGAGGTCGTTGACATTCCCGAAGAAGCAAAGATTCGCGCATTCCTGCCGCCATTCGAGCCACGGCAAGTGCTTGACCCCAAACACCCTCTCTCGATCGGCGCCATGGTTGGCCCAGAGGCTTACACGGAGGTGCGCTACCTGGCCCACCACCGGCAAATGCAGGCACTCGACCTCATTCCCCAGGTCCAAGAGGAGTGGAAAGAGTTGTTTGGACGCGACTCGGGCGGGCTGGTGAAGCCATACCGCATGGAGGATGCGGACACGGTGATCGTCGCCCTCGGATCCGTGCTTGGCACCATCAAGGATGTTGTCGATGAGCGCCGTGAACAGGGTGAGAAGATCGGAGTCCTAGGCATCGTCTCATTCCGTCCCTTCCCGACAGAAGCGCTCCGTGAGGCTCTCGCTGGGATAAGCCGCGTCATCGTTGTTGAGAAGGCTTTCAGCGTCGGGATCGGTGGCATTGTCGGCGCTCACCTGCGGCCCGCACTACCTGACGGCGACGTGTCCTTCTTTGAAGTCATTGCCGGACTGGGCGGTCGCCCAATCACGAAACGTTCACTTCACAAGATGATCGACCAGGCTGCCCGGGACGATCTGGAACCACTGACATTCCTCGACCTCGACCAAGAGCTTGTCGACAAGGAACTGGCTCGCGAAGCCGAATCACGTCAGTCGGGTCCCGCGGCAGAGAACCTGGTTCGCCTCGCTCGCGAACGTACCGACTCGGCTCTCGGAAGGTAGGAAAGACAATGAAGGTTGAACTAGGAATACCTGCCACGCGGGAGACCGAGATTCCCTCCCGCGACAACGTGAAGTTCTATCAGGTTGGTTCCTACGCCGTGGGCAACCGCCTTGCCGAGGTGATCGACAGGTCGATACAGTCCGATCCTCACCGCTACAACTCCCTCACCTCCGGTCACCGCGCATGCCAGGGCTGCGGTGAGGCGCTTGGCGCCCGCTATGCCCTCGACACGGCGATGGCGGAAACCGATGGTGACCTGGTTGCAGTAAATGCCACCGGATGCCTGGAGGTGTTCTCCACCCCCTACCCAGAGTCAGCATGGACTGTTCCGTGGTTACACTCCCTGTTCGGCAACGCCCCGGCGGTTGCGACGGGGGTGGCTGCGGCGATGAAAGCGAAGGGGCGAAACACCCGGGTTGTGGCGCAGGGCGGCGATGGTGGAACTGTCGATATTGGCATGGGCTGCCTGTCAGGCATGTTTGAACGCAACGATGATGTGCTCTACATCTGCTACGACAATGAGGCCTACATGAACACCGGCGTGCAACGTTCCGGTGCCACGCCCCCGACCGCACGCACCGCAACCACCCAGGCAGTGGGGGAGCACCCGGGAAACATCTTCGGCCAGGGCAAAGACATGGCACGCATTGCGATGGCCCATGAGATCCCCTACGTGGCGACCGCTACCGTGGCTGACCTGCGCGACCTCGAATACAAGGTCCGTAAGGCCATGACGTTCCGCGGGGCGCGCTACATTCACGTGTTGGTACCGTGCCCGCTGGGCTGGGGGACGCCCTCGAACGAAACGATCAAACTGGCAAGACTTGCGACGCAAACTGGGTTCTTCCCAGTGTTCGAGGCCGAAGCCGGAGAAGTCACTTCAGTATCGAAGATTCGCCGCCCCGCCCCAATCGAGGAGTACTTGAAATCCCAGCGTCGCTTCGCATCCCTGTTCCGCCCGGAACGCGACGAAGAGGCACTGGCACGCCTGCAGGCAATTTGTGACCGCAATATCCGCCGCTACGGGCTGATCGAGGAAGACAAGTTGGACTCGGACGTCCTCGAACGCGTTGTCAATGCGCCTGAGGATCCTGAAGGGCGCTTCGACTCCATCCGCCAGGCAACTGCCGAAACTAAGCGGGCCCAGGTTGAGGCCGCATTCGGCAAGCGGAAGAAGAGCAAGCTTGAGGGAGAGAGTTTCTCAACCGTCATGCGCCCCGAGTTCGAGGGCGATGCCCGCTCGCAGGCTGGTGGTGCGCAGGGACGCTCGCACACCAAGGCCGGATCCGGTTCGGCAACCGACAAGCCGCTTGCGGAGCGACGCAGCGAGGTGCTCATTGATTCTTCAGGAATCGAAGCGGGGCCATCCGTCCTCGACCCCGAGACTGAAACGTTCGGAGTCCACGACCCCGGCACCACGAACTACGAGGGCGACGTAGAAGCCACCTCGAATGAAGAGGAGAAGTAGAGATGACAACCGTTGACCCACGTCCCGCGACCGAACCGTTCGCAATCACTCTGGAGGTCGGTTCCTCGCTTCTGAATGAGACCGGATCCTGGCGCAGCGAGCGTCCCATCTACGTCGACCTGCTTCCTCCCTGCAACCAGGGCTGCCCTGCTGGTGAGAACGTTCAGCAGTGGCTGTACCGTGCCGAAGAAGGTGACTACGAGGGCGCCTGGCGGCAGATCATGTCCGACAATCCTCTGCCCGCTGTGATGGGACGCGTTTGCTACCACCCCTGCCAGACGGTGTGTAACCGCGGGTTTGTGGACGAGGCCGTGGGGATCAACTCCATTGAGCGCTTCCTTGGTGACAAGGCAATCGAAGAGGGTTGGAAGATTTCTGTAACCGCCCCGCCGACTGGCAAACGTGTCCTGGTGATTGGTGCTGGACCATCTGGGCTTTCCGCTGCGTATCACCTCCGCAGGCTTGGACACCGTGTCACGGTCAAGGACGCAGGGCCCATGGCGGGTGGAATGATGCGTTTTGGAATTCCCAAGTACCGTCTGCCACGCGAGATCCTTGATGCGGAAGTAGAACGCATTCGTGAAATGGGTGTCCATTTCGAGTTCAACTCCAAAGTTGAAGATGTCGAGGCCGCAGCGAAGCAGTATGACGCTGTCTTCGTGGCCGTGGGTGCCCACATTGGGCGTCGCGCGCACATCCCCGCCGGCGAGTCAGCGAAAATCATGGATGCAGTGACCATGCTGGCGGATACTGAGGTCGGTGAGAAGCCGCTTCTGGGTCGCAGGGTGGTCGTCTACGGTGGGGGTAACACGGCGGTTGACGCGGCTCGTACAGCCAAGCGTCTGGGTGCTGAAGAGGCCGTCATCCTCTACCGCCGCACGCGCGACAAGATGCCCGCCCACGATTCCGAGGTTGCAGAGGCCGAAGAAGAGGGCATCATGATGCGCTGGCTTTCCACCGTCAAGCATGTCGATGGCGGCTCGATCACCATTGAAAAGATGGAGCTTGATGACAAGGGCTTCCCCCAGCCGACGGGCGAAACCGAAGAACTTGGTGCCGACTCCCTCATCATGGCGCTGGGGCAAGAGGCTGACCTCAGTCTCATGGAGAATGTTGATTCGATTGAGATCGAGGACGGAGTCGTCAAGGTCAACTCCCAAATGATGACCGGACTGCAGGGTGTCTTCGCTGGCGGCGACATGGTGCCTTCCGAGCGCACGGTGACCGTCGCGATCGGACATGGCAAGAAGGCCGCGCGCTACATCGATGCCTACCTGCGCGGCGGACATTACACGGCCCCGGAAAAGCACCCCGTAGCGACACTTGGGCGCATGAACACCTGGTATTACGCGGATGCTCCCAAGCAGGTGCGGCAGAGGATTGAAGGCGCGCGCCGCTCGTCAACTTTCGACGAGGTCGTTCAAGGTCTAGATGAGGAATCCGCGGTCTTTGAAGCTCGACGTTGCATGTCATGCGGCAACTGCTTTGGTTGCGACAACTGCTTCGGGGTTTGCCCAGACAACGCCATCACCAAACTGAAGCCGGGGGAGTACGAGTTCAAGTACGACTACTGCAAGGGCTGCGGTCTTTGCGCTGAAGAGTGCCCGTGCGGCGCGATCTCAATGATCCCAGAGGAGGTCTAGGCTCTTAGCGTGATTACGCTAGCGCCAAACACCAAAGAACCCCGAGTGGAGTCCTGGGAGGATATCGCCCTCCCGGACTTCGCGAAACTCGTCATTGAGCAGGCCCGGCAGAACCACGATGCACGTGGGGCTCTCGGTCCGACAATCATTGCGATCAACGGCCGCAGTGGGGCAGGCAAGTCGACGCTGACGAGGGCGCTTGCGGAAGCATGCTCGAGGGCGGGGCTTGGCGACGCAGCCATCCTTGAGGCGGATGACCTGATGTGGTGGGAGCCGATGTGGCAGTGGGCTCCCATTGCCATCGATGGCGTGTTTGAGGCGCTGCGACGTGGTCAGGGAGTCGCCCTCGTCCCCCCAATGTGGCGGGAAAAGGGTCGAGAGGGGTCAATCGAGATTCCCCAAGACACAGAGGTTGTTATTTTCGAGGGCGTGGGTGCATCGCAGATCGCATTTGCGGAATACCTAGACGCCAGCATCTGGGTGCAGTCCGACTACCTGGTGGCACGGCGCCTCGGGCTGGCGCGCGATATCGCGCATGGTGGGAATGGTGACGCGGAAGAATCAGAGCGCTTCTGGGATGAGTGGGACGCGTCAGAGTGCACTTTCCTTGAGGAAGATATGCCCTGGCATCGCGCCGACTTCACCGTCCTCGGGACATCGGAACGACCCGAAGCGCAGGCAACGCAAAAGGCTGTGGCAGTGGCGGTGAACCAGCAGAATAACCGCTGACTTCATGCCACAACCACAGCCCTTGCTGAGATTGAAACGTAGCCCCTAACCGATACCGAGCGGGATCGAGTGACCGGGAACTGCGCTGATAAGTTCCTGGGTGTAGGGCTGCTTCGGGTTTGCAAACAGCTGTTCCGAAGAAGCGGCCTCGACAACCTTGCCGTTCTCCATAACCACGACGTCATCTGCGATCAGACGAACAACTGCGAGGTCGTGGGTGATAAACAAGTAGGTCAGATCCAGTTCCGCCTGCAGGTCGTTGAGCAGGTTGAGGATCTGGTTCTGTACGAGGACGTCCAGCGCCGACACCGCCTCATCCAACACCACGACCTCAGGCTTCAACGCCAAAGCGCGAGCGATAGCAACACGCTGACGCTGGCCGCCCGACAGCTCGTTCGGGTAGCGTCGCATCGCTGAGCGGGGTAAGGAAACCAGGTCGAGCAGTTCAGCGACCCTTGCCAGACGCTCCTTCTTGTTGCCAACCCCGTGAACTCGCAGGGGTTCTTCGACAATTCTGAACACTGAATACATCGGGTCCAGCGACCCGTAGGGATTCTGGAAGACCACCTGCAGGGTCCGCCGCAGGTCGAAAAGCTCCTTGCGGCCCAGAGTCGCAAGGTCGTGTCCTCGGAGGAAAACCTTTCCGGAGGTTGGGTCCAGCAGGTTGAGAATAATGTTCGCAACCGTTGACTTGCCCGATCCCGATTCGCCCACGATAGCCATGGTTGTCCCGGTGCGAACCCCGAAGGTGACGTCGTCAACAGCCCGGAGGATCTTCTCCTCACCCTTGGCGCCGCGCACCTCAAACTCTTTGACCAGGTTCTCGACGCGAACGATCTCCTCGGTCGAGGTCGCACCCGCGCCGGTTCCGGTCAGTTCCTCTTCGGTGGTTTGCACGCCCCGCTCATGTGCGGAAATAATCCGCTTGGAAGCGAGTGATGGGGCCGCCGCGACCAGACGTTGAGTGTAGGGGTGCTGCGGGTTTTGCAGAATATCCAACGCAGGACCGGACTCAACAACCCGCCCTCGGTGCATGACGATCAGCTGCTCAGCCCGCTCAGCAGCGAGGCCGAGGTCGTGGGTGATGAACAGAACCGCTGTTCCCATTTCGGCAGTCATGGTTGCCAGGTGGTTGAGGATGCGCTTTTGGACCGTCACGTCCAACGCCGAGGTCGGCTCATCCGCGATAAGCAGTTTCGGGTGTGCGGCAAGGCCGATGGCAATGAGCGCTCTCTGACGCATACCGCCAGAAAACTCGTGCGGATACTGCTTGGCGCGGCGAGGCGCGTCAGGAAGGCCCGCTTCTTCGAGAAGGTCAGCCACCCGCTGGCCCCGCTCAGAGCGCGGCACCACGTTGTTGGCTGTCAGTGCTTCCTTGACCTGGGAGCCGATGCGCCACACCGGGTTGAGGTTGGTCATGGGGTCCTGGGGGACCATGCCGATCTCACTGCCGCGGTACTTGACCCAGTCTTTGGGGCCAAGTTTGGCGAGGTCCTCTCCATCGAACTCAATACTGCCGCCAGTTACCTTGCCGGTGCCGGGAAGAAGTCCGATGATGGCGGCTGCAGTAGTTGATTTGCCCGAGCCCGATTCGCCAACGATCGCCACAGTCTGACCGGGGTAAATGGTCAGGTTGGCCTCTCTTACCGCGGGAACCATACCTGTTGACGACTTGAATGCGACACTGAGGTCAGTGATCTTCAGGAGCGGCTTGGAAGTATCTAGGTCGAGCTTCTGGGCCGCCGAAATGGCGACGGCGTCCTCGACCAGCGACTCTTCGTAGACGGTCCGACCGTCGGGAGCGTCGGCCTCGTCGGCAGTGGAATCGCGCATCTCTTGGCGATCTTCTGTCTCGGTGAGGCGGCTGGGCGCGTCGGAGGCGTCCTCGTACTCCGCTAGGGGATCGGCCCCGGCAAAGAAAGACTCATCATCCGGTGGCACCGGAGAGTCGCCATCGCGAGCAGGACGGAACGACTTGTTGAGGTTCTTGTCGTCCGGAATGAAACCCATATCTGTCATCGTTTACGTGCCTTCGGGTCGAGGGCGTCACGCACAGCGTCGCCCATCATGATGAAGCTAAGGACAGTCATACCCAATGCGATAGCCGGGTAGAACAGCACCATCGGCTGAGTTCGCAGGGCAGCTTGGGCGCGGCTGATGTCGCCACCCCAAGAGACGATGTCCGGTGGGAGGCCAACACCAAGGAACGACAGGGTTGCTTCGGCAACAATGAAAGTTCCGAGGGCGACGGTCGCATAAACGATGATCGGCGCGGCGGCGTTCGGCAGAATGTGCGACGTGACGATACGCCAGCGTGACGCCCCTGTGGCGCGGGCGGCGGTAACGTACTCTTCATTCTTCCCGGACAGGACGGCTCCACGAGCAATACGTGCGATTGAGGTCCAGCCAAATACGGAAAGGATGAAGACGACCATCCACACGTTGCGGTTGTCCTTGAAGAGCTGCATGAAGACGATTGCAGCCAGAACCAGTGGAACCGCGAAGAAGATGTCGGTTAGTCGGGACATTACCGCGTCAATCCACCCGCCAAAGTAGCCTGCCAGGGTGCCGATGACGGTGCCTAGAAGGGTGACGATGATGGTCGTGAACAGACCCACCGATACGGAAGCGCGTGCCCCATAGATCACGCGTGAGTAGATGTCACAGCCCTGGCGGTCAAACCCGAAGGGGTGTCCGGAGCGGGGGTCCGCAAGCGAGTTTGAGAGTTCGCAGAACTTGGGGTTCTGGCTGGTGAACCACGAAGGAAACAGTGAGAGCAGCACCGCGAGGGTGATGATCGTAAGGGCGACCCAGAAGAGGGGGCGGGTCCGGAGGTTCTTCCATGCCTCACCCCACATTGAAGACGGTGCGGAATCGTCTGCAACAGCGTCGACGGCTCCCAGGCCGGTTTCATCTGTCGGAGATACGTAGCGTTCTTGGCCGGGCCGCGCTTTTTTCAGGCCCATCGAGGGGACAGGTGAGTTAGGCATAGCGGATCCTTGGGTCCAAGACTGCGTAAAGCAAGTCGACTAGAAGGTTGGCGACGATGTAGACAAGCACGAGGGCGGTCGTCACAGAGACAACCGAGGACGGCTCACCTCGAATGATCCCTTGCCAGAGCATTCCGCCAACACCGTTGATTCCGAAAATACCTTCGGTGACAATGGCGCCGCCCATGAGGGCCCCGAGGTCAGCTCCGATAAAGGTGACGACCGGGATCAGGGAGTTGCGCAGAATGTGGCGGTTCATCACGGATCCGGAGGTCAGGCCTTTGGCGCGCGCCGTACGGACAAAGTCAGCACCGGCTGTCTCGGAGATGGACTGGCGCGTTAGCCGAATGATGTATGCAAGCGAGACTGCGGATAGCACAATCGCTGGCATAAGCAGTGATTTGAAGCTCACGTTTGCGCCCACAGTGGTTGGAAGCAGACCCCACTTCACTCCGACAAAGTACTGGAGGAGGAAGCCGATCACGAATGTGGGGACCGAGATCAAGACCATGGAGAAGACCAGGATTGTGGAGTCAAACCACTTGCCCTTGCGCATTCCTGCAATGACACCCAAGAGGATTCCGAAGATTGCCTCAATGGCGATCGCCATGAACGCCAAGCGAATCGTGATGGGGAATGCGTGTGCCATTTGCTCAACAACGGGTCGACCGGAGAAGGTCTTCCCAAAGTCAAACGTCACAACACCTTTCAGGTAGAGCAGGTACTGCATCCAGAAAGGCTTATCAAGGTTGTACTCGGCGCGGATGCGCGCTTGGACGGTCGGGTCAAGCCCGCGGTCACCGCCCAGGGCGGCAACAGGATCGCCAGGCATCAAATACACCATGGCGAAGATCAAAAATGTGGCGCCGAAGAAAACCGGAATGGTCTGCAACAGGCGGCGCCCGATATATCTAGGCATAAAAAGGGTCCTCGGCTGGGCCTACAGGATGGCATGCACTATAACGCGAACACGGGGTGGCGACCATCGGTCGCCACCCCGTGAACACTTTTGCGTTAAGTGCTGATTACTTGGAGATCTCGTAGTACAGCGGGACGGAGTTCCATCCAAACTCAACGTTCTGCGCGACCTCGGCGTAACCACCAGTTACGTTCGAGTACCACAGCGGAACTGCCGGGAGATCCTCAAGGAGGATTTCCTGTGCGTCCTGGAGGAGGGCGGTGCCTTCTTCAGGGGTTGCAGCTGCCGCGGCATCGTTGAGGAGAGCATCGAAGTCAGCGTTGGAGTAGTCGCCATCGTTCGAGCCTGCGCCCGTTGCGTAGAGCGGGCCGAGGAAGTTACCCAGAGCCGGGTAGTCAGCCTGCCAGCCGGTGCGGAAGGCCGTCTTGATGGTCCGGCTTGTCACTTCGTCACGAAGCGACTTGAAGTCCGGGTAGGGCTTTCCAACCGCATCGATTCCAAGGTTGTTGACCAGCTGGTTTGCAACTGCGTCAACCCAAGCCTGGTGTCCACCGTCAGAGTTGTAAGCAATTTCGAACTTGCCGGTGAAGGGGCTGATTGCTTCTGCTTCTGCCCAGAGTTCCTTGGCCTTGTCAGCGTCAAAGTCGAGGACGGTAGCGTTGGTGAGGTTGCCATCCCAACCGTCGATGACAGGCGAGGTGAAGTCGCGGGCAGGGGTGCGGGTACCGGAGAAGATCGCGGTCGTGATTTCTTCACGGTTGATTGCCATCGAGATTGCCTGGCGACGGAGGATGCCCTCTTCGCCAGCGAAGTGCTCAAGGCTCTCCGGGATGGTGAAGGACTGGAAGACAGCTGCGGGCTGGTTGATGGCGCGGTCGCCAAGTTCCTGCTCGAAGGTTGCCAGAGCTTCATCCGGGATGGCGTCAAGGACGTCTAACTGACCGGACAGCAGGTCTGCGTATGCAGCGGTCTGGGTCGGGTAGAAGATGAAGTCGATCCCACCATTGGCCGGGGTGCGCTCACCGGTGTAGCTCTCGGAAGGAACCAGCTGGAGGCGTTCGTTGTGAACCCATCCTTCGCCGCCCAACTTGTAGGGGCCGTTACCGATTGGCTCCTCGCCACCCTTCTCAGGATCGTCCAGCGTGGATTGAGGAAGCGGGAAGAACGCCGAGTAGCCCAAGCGTAGCGGGAAGTCTGATTCCGGCTGCTTGAGTGTGACGGTGAAGGTGGTGTCGTCTACGACCGTCAGGCCGGACATGGTGTCACCACTCTCGATCAGACCATCTTCAGTGGTGCCTTCGATGGGAGCAAAGAAGTATGCAGAGAGGTGCTCATTCTTCGCACCCAGGTTCCATGCGTCAACGTAGGAGGCTGCGGTCACCGGAGTGCCGTCAGAGAAGGTCTGGTCGGCCTTCAGCTTGATGGTGTAGGTCTGGGAGTCTTCGGTCTCGATCGACTCGGCAGCCTCGTTGTGTACGGAGCCGTCGGCTGCGTAGTAAACCAAACCGGAGAACAGCAGGTCAACAACCCTACCGCCACCGACCTCGTTGGTGTTGGTGGGGATAAGTGGGTTCTGGGGTTCGGTTGAGTTAGCGGTGATCATCTCCGCTGAAACTTCTCCGGCTCCGGCATCTCCGCTCTGGTCCGCACCGCTCTCAGAGCTGGTGCCACCGCCACTGGAGCAGGCGGCTAGGGAGAGTGCGAGTACGGCCGGTACTGCCAGCCACGTCCTCTTCAGACTCATAGTCCCTCCTTACAGGATCTATAGGTTTCGGGGCGCATTGGGCGCCCAGACCTCTGCACCATAGGGAGTAATGTGCATTTTGCGAAGGCCGCGTTCATCATCCGAACGCAAATTTTTGGTAACGGTTCGATAAACATACAGGTCAGAGTAGGTTTGTCGTCAAAGATAACAGAATGGTTCCAAAATTCTCTGAGACAAAGACTGGCATTTCTGCTTCAAAATATGAACGAATCGTAGGTGCTTCGAGGTGTTCCAACCCACCCCTACCTCACATTATTGGGGGGTAGACTCTTCATGGGTTCGGAGCCCCCACATTTCGGGTGCCCGGACATGGAAAGAGGCTCTGCCTCAGTACCTAAGGGGGTGGCCCAGGACTTGGGAAGTCAAAGTAGCAACTCGTGTCCGCCTCCCCAGCGCTGCCACGGGTAGCCGATTCGCAAAGACAGTTCATTCTGTTTGAAGTGGGCCGGGGAACGGATGCGAGGAAAACAGCCAGTTAGCCAACCTCAATCCAAGGCTCATCATGAAATTCAAGATGTTCAAGAGTCGGGCTCCTGAACCACTATCAACTGTGCCCGAAACGCTCAGAGAAGTTGTGGCTGTCGGGACTCCGCGCGCTCTCTCTCTGTGGCTCACTGATGTGGACCACGACCTCATGGGTAATCAGATTGACGACCTCGACGCGCCGCAGGCTGAACGACTCACCGAGTTGCTAACTCCCGCATCGGCCCGCGAGCTCCTAGAGTCCATTGGCGACTACCAGGCGTACATGTTCCTCAAGAAGCTGCCACTGCCGGTCGCTGCGGGGCTCCTCGATACCTTGGATGCGGATGAGGCAACCCAGGTCATTGAGCTCATGGATGAGGATGACCGTCATGAGGTCCTGCGTGCAATGGAGTATTCCCGCTCCGCCCTCGTTCGTGGACTTTTGGCTTGGCCGGATGATTCGGCAGCGTCCCGTATGCGTCCGGTCTTCCTTCATGTCGGTAGCGAGGCGACCATGGCGGACGCAGTAGCGGTGGCACGGAGAGACCCCGATTCTCTCGAAGAGGGCGTCTTCGTGACCGAACAGACCAGCCACGGTCAGGTGGCGCTCGGGTGGGTCTCTCAGAACGCAATGGTTCTTGCGAAACGAGCCGACCTAGTTGCGGACCACATGGTTCCAGCGGACCGCCTGCAGCAGTGGTCGGTGAAACCTCTGGCAGACCAGGAACGGGTTGTTCACCGCGTGCGGGCGCGTGACTCCGAGGTCGTTCCGGTGATGGACGGTAAGTACATACTCGGCGTGATCACCATGGATTCGGTCAATGAGATTCTTCGCGAGGAGACGACCGAGGACGTTGAAATGATGGGTGGGTCCGCACCACTTGAAGTGCCCTACATGCAGGCTTCACCCATCAGGCTGTGGTCAAAGCGCGTCGTGTGGTTGCTGGTGCTCTTTGTTGCCTCCATGTATACCTCCAACGTCATGCAGGCGTTCGAGGACGTTCTGGCGGCGGCGATCGCCCTGAACTTCTTCATTCCGCTCTTAATCGGTACAGGTGGAAACGTCGGAACCCAGATCACCACGACTCTGATCCGTGCAATTGCGGCGGATGGTGTGAGACTACGCGACGTCTGGGGCGTGATGTGGAAGGAGTTCCGGACCGGCCTGCTGATTGCTGGGACCATGGCTATCGCAGGTTTGGTACGCGCGTGGACGCTAGGGGTCGGGTGGCCAATCACGTTGACGGTGATCATTTCCTTGGCAGCGATTGTGATGTGGTCATCTATGGTTGCGGCAATCCTGCCGCTGATTCTCAAGAGGATGCGCCTCGACCCCGCGGTCGTATCGGCCCCGATGATCTCCACCATCGTTGATGGGACGGGGCTCTTGATCTACTTCAGCGTGGCCAAGCTACTGATCCCCGGCCTCTAGGGCGTTCATCCGGCAGATGTCGGAGGTGCTCGGTAGCCTTTGTGGAAGGGAAGGCGAGAGGGGGACTCGGTGCGTTTCATTGCTACTGCCGACTGGCAACTGGGGAAGCAGGCGGCATTTCTGCCGCCTGAGGCTCGCGCGCGCTATGCCCAAGCTCGCCTCGACGCGGTTGCGCGGGTGGGTCTGGTAGCGGAAGAAAAGAACGCGGACTTCGTTGTTGTGTGCGGCGACGTGTTCGAATCCAACCAGTTGGACAGGCAGATTCTCAGCCGAACGTTTGAAGTCTTGCGGGGGTACACGGTTCCCGTCTACCTCCTGCCTGGTAATCACGACCCGCTTGATGCTGCTTCAATCTATGCCTCTCCGGAGTTCCTGCGGGGGTGCCCGCGTGGTGTGCAGGTCCTTAGGGAAAGCGGAGTGGCTGAAACGATCTCTTGCCTTGACGGCTCGACGGTTCAGCTCATTGCCGCGCCTTGGTTTAGCAAAACTCCCCGTACAGATCTGACCAGGGAAGCCGTTGAGCATGCAGGGAGCTCGGATGATGGGGAAGAGGGTACGACTCTCGATGGCGGCGAGTCGCTGCGCCTTGTGGTTGCTCACGGCGCGGTTCGCTCGCTGTCCGCGGCTCCCGACGCATTAGGGCTGGTCGACGACGCGTTCCTAATGGCGCAGATCAGCAAGGGGGCAATTGACTTTGTGGTTCTGGGAGACAGACACGGGACGCTTGAGGTGGCGCCAGGTATCTGGTATCCCGGTACCCCTGAGGTCACTGCGGAACGCGAGATCAATCCGGGCAACGTCCTCGTCGTTGATATTGATGGAAAGTCGCGACGTGCAGATGTGGCGTTGGAACACGTAGGCAGTTGGGAACTGCGTGCACTGGACTTTGCCCTCAACAATGATGACGACGTGGACCGCCTGTTGGCAGAGTTGGAACAGGTGACGAACAAAGAGAAGACGGGACTGAAGTTGGCGCTGACGGGCACGTTGTCCGTGCGGGAAAAGGCGCGGCTTGATGACGTCCTCGACCGCATGGGTGACCTGTTCGCACGCCTCGATGTTTGGGAGAGCCACACTGACTTGGCGGTGCTGTCTGAAGACGATGACTTTTCTGGTCTGGGCCTGGGTGGGTTCACACTGGCGGCGGCGGGTGATCTTCAGGCGCAGGCACGAAGCGAAGCCGGGACGGATGCAACGGTGGCAGCCGACTCGTTGGGGCTGCTCTATCGGCTTGCAGGGGGGACGTCGTGAAGTACAACAGGGTGTTGCTGCGTAACTTCCGGGGCATTGACCATGCGGAACTGGAGCTAAGCGGGGGTGTCAACGTTGTCTGGGGGCCCAATGAAGTTGGCAAGTCCTCGATCCGTGAGGCGATCGGGCTTCTGCGCAGGTACAAGGACTCTTCCAAGGCCGCTGCAATCAAAGACGTTGCGCCAATTGGTCGCGATGGTGCTCCCTTTGTTGAACTGGAGCTAGAGACTGGACCGTACGCGCTGGTGTATCGAAAGCAGTGGCTGCGACGTCCTCTCACGGAACTTGAAGTGACCGACGGCGCCGGACGGCTGCAGCACTTCACCGGTGATGAAGCACATGAACACTTTGAGCGACTGTTGGCAGAGACGGTCGACCTCAACCTTCTGGACCAGGTCGATGTGGCGCAGGGCGATTCTTTGCACCAGGCGAAGCTGGCGGACGTAACAGCATTGCAGCAGGCCTTGGGAGAGATGCCGGAAGGGGACGGCGCAGATGTCCTCATGGAACGGGTAGAGAAGGAATATCGGGAGTATTTCACCGCGGGCGGCAAAGCCTCCGGTACTTTGAGAAGCTCGCGTGAGGCAGTGGAGCGGCTGACTACCGATTTGGACGCCGCCAGTGAACGCTATCGGGCAGCGGAAGAATGGACTGCAGAATTCGCGGGCAATGAGCGTTTGATAGAGAAGCTCGCGAAGAAGCTGGAACTTGACAGGTCGAGCCTTGCGGCGGCGCAGGAAGAGAATAGGGCGCTGGAAGAGCTGCAAGGGCAACTGGAACTGGCGCGTGCAGACGCGGCTGAGGCGGAGCAGAGCATTGAGGCGCTGAAGGCTGAGCGTGCGCTACGCGTTGGCCTGGAAGAGCAGATTGCAAGTGCGGCGCAGGGCGTCAAAGAGTCGGGTATCAAGGCTGAGGAACTGACGGCGCGGCTAGCCGAAGAGGTTGCGGAGCGGGCGGAGAGGGAAGAGGGGGCCTCTGCTGCAGAAAAGGCTCTTGAGGTTGCCCGGAAGAAGGTTCGGGTTGCGCAAGATCAGCTGTCCCTACGTCGCGATGTGGAAGATCTCAATGCGGCACGACGGTTGGTTACTAGAGCTGAAGCGGCTGATAAACGCCTTCGTGCGGCCGTAAAGAAGCTTGCATCCCTCCCGGTCACTGGTGAGAAGTGGGGGAAGATCCTCGAATGCTCCAACCGGGCAGATGCCGCTGAGGGGGCGTGGAGGGCTGGCGCTCCCGTGGTCACCGTTCATCCACTCGGTGAACGGGATGTCTCAGTGTTGGGAGCCGGGGAAGACGACGTGACGGTTGTGCAGGATTCCTTCACCACAGAAGTCCTCGGAAGGTTGACGGTCGACGTTGCCGGAGTCGTGAAGATAGAAGTGGCAGCGGGCCGGTCGCCAGAGAAGCTTGAAGAGGGACTTAGGGGTGCTCGGCGGGAGTTGGCTAGTGCGCTTGAAGAGGCGGGGGCTACCACGGTTGACCAGGCGCGGGAGGGCAGCGTGGAGCACGGGCTTGCCCAATCTGAAGTGCTACGGGCCACGGATACACTGCAGGCCATTACCGAAGATTCCAGCCTCGATGACCTCCGCTCCGCGGTGGCCGTCCTCGAAGGAAAGCTCAGCGGGCGCGACGTTGCCGCGGTCGCAGATGGAGAAGTTGCGGAACTGGCGGATGCCCAGGAGCAGCTTCATTCTGACGAAGACAGGGCTCAGCAAGAGCACGCCGACGCCCGCACCATGCTGCAGGCAGCCCGCAAACAGGAGGATAGAACAAGGGAAAGGCTTGCGGAGCAAAACCTTGCGGTGGCCAAGCTTGCAGCTGAGCTGGGGAACAAGCAGGCACGGCTCGCCGACTTGCGGAAACGAATGTCTGATGACGACGTCGCGGTGCAGCTCGAGGAACTTGGGGGAAAGAAGGCAGACTCTGACAAAGAGGCGCGGGCGCTTGCGGACAGGTTAGAACAGGGTGGGGGTGAGGCAATAGCGCTCCGACTTCTTAACTTGCGCCAGGCAGTGCCAGCGAAGACGGACCGGCTCAAGGCCCTAGAGGATAGAAATGTCGAGCTTTCTGCCCTTCTGAAAGATCGTGGCGACGAAGGGGTGTTTGACAGGGTGCAAACTCTGGAGGCAGATCTTCGGTCCGCAACCGTAGAGAATGGGCGTGTGGAAAGACGTGCGAGCGCGGCGGAACTGCTTCGAAACGTCCTGATCAAGCATAAGCAGCACGCTCAGGAACAGTATGTTCGACCGTTCGAACAGGGAATCGATAGGTGGGGGAGAACGCTGTTTGGTGCGGACTTTGCGGTCCAAGTGGATAGGGACTTGAGCATCGTTTCTCGGACGCTCAATGGGGTGGCCGTGCCTTTCGCTTCCCTGTCTGCGGGGGCCAAGGAACAGTTGGCGTTGCTGGGGCGCCTTGTGTGCGCAAGTCTGGTGGACTCCAGTTCGGGAGCTCCAGTTGTGCTTGATGACTCCCTGGGATTCGCAGACCCGGATCGACTTGCCGGGCTGAACCTGATTCTCAACAGTGTTGGGCAGGACTCTCAGGTCATTGTGTTGACATGCCAGAGGGATAGGTTTGAGGACGTGGGGAGCGCAAGCTTCATCGGGCTGTAGCGTCCGATCCAGCCGCCCGCCTCGCCCCTCCGCACACACCCAGCATGACACACACGGACACACCCACAGGTCTGCCCACGGGCAAGCCTCCGCTGCCCGCCCGCCTCGCCGACCGCGCCCGCCGCCCGCGCCCGCCGCCCGCCCTGAGATGTATACGTGGGGGCCAAATGTATGTCTGGGGTACACACCCCAGACATACATTTCATCCCAACCTATACATTTCGCGCACCGGTGCCTGGACAGCTCACTGCGGTTCCTGGACGTGCCGGCCCGGTGCCTGGAATGCTGACCCCGCTGGGTGTGCCAGCACTACGGAGCCACTTGAGGCATGCGGAGCCGACTAGGCCCGAGTTGGTCGACAATCACACCGTTATGCAAGCCTACCTGGCTCGCTAATGCTGGGCTGTTTCGTGGGATGGCTGGGCGGGCCGCGGCGACGATGGGGCTGCCTCGTGGGATGGCTGCACCGCTTCGAACTCGGGAAGTGGTACCGGCTTTTGCTGCAAGACGCGTCGCAGAGTCTTGATGCCCAGCAGCGCCGCAATGACCATGAGCCACGCAAAGATCAGCGTGAAGGAAAAGCCACCGCGGTGCCCAGCTAAGTCAATGGCAGGCCCAGCCAACGCTGAGCCAAGCGAGACCCCAAGCGTCATTGCCGTAGACATCCAAGTCAAACCTTCAGTAAGACGCTCTGGTGGACTGATTCTCTGCACCACCGTGTTTACGTTGGTCATTGTCGGTGCAATTGCCAGACCCGAGAAGAACATCAGGACAGCAAGCACCATCAGGTTGGGGGCAAAGACAAACGTGCTGGCCCAGAAGGCAAGGATCACAACGCCGCCGATGAACAGCTTCCACAGAGGAGTGGACCAGACGCGCGCCCCATAAACAACGGCAGAGATCAGTGAGCCTAGCGACATAGAAGCCAGGATGATCCCAGCCATGTAGGACATCTGCACCTCATCCGCGAAAGCGACTACCGAAAGGTCATTCGCACCGAAGAGAGCACCCGTGAAGACGTAGGTTCCGGCCAGGGCAAGCATCGTGCCACTGCGCATGACGGAGCGCTTCTTCTGTCCGGGTACGGGACGGTTGGTTGGTGGTTGGGTGGAACGCTGAAGAAGGAACAGCAGAGAGCCAACCACCATGAATGCCAGTGAAACCCACAGTCCAGCAACAGGATGCACCGAGGCGGCAAGCAGTGTTGCAGCAACTGGGCCCAAGACAAACACCAGCTCATCGAAACCGGCTTCCATAGCGTAGGCAACCTGAAGTTGAGCGGGGCTCTTGCAGACGTAGGCCCAACGGGCTCTGACTAGGGCACCCAGTGAACCCGAGGTCGCACCCATGACAACTGCCAGGATCGCCAAGATGGCTGGGGGTGCAAGGTTTAGAATCGCAAAAATCAACGCCACAACAGAAAGGGAAGAGACCATGACCGAAGGCAGCATGACTTGCATCTGCCCATAACGGTCAACCATCCGTGCCAGCACCGGAGCACACACTGCGAAAGCAATAACCTGCATCGCGCTTATTAGTCCAGCCAGCGAGTAGCTGGAATACAGTGCGCGAATAGCCAGAATGATCGATATGCCGACCATAGACATGGGTGCGCGCGCCAAGAGGCCAGCCAGGGCAAACTGCAGGGCTCCAGGCAGGGAGAGGATTTCGCGGTAACGATTCAGCACCACAGCATTCTAGGGACCCTGCAACCCCTAGCAAGCACGCTGTTTGGGAACTCACAGGCAGCGCATCCTCGCAGCCCTACTCGAGGGCTGCTGCAACAACCACCTTTGCCGCCTCCTGAACCTCACGCAGGTGCTCGGGGCTCACAAACGATTCAGCATAAATCTTGTAGACGTCCTCGGTGCCGGAGGGGCGGGCAGCGAACCAACTGTTCTCCGTCGTCACCTTCAACCCACCGATGGGTTCGTTGTCTCCCGGTGCGCGGACAAGCTTTGCAGTAATGGGTTCACCAGCCAGGGTATCCGCGGTGACGTCCTCGGGGGACAACTGAGCAAGCTTCGCTTTCTCAGCCTTCGTTGCCACCTGGTCGATTCGGGCGTACCAGGACTCACCAAACTCAGCGGTCTGCTCCCTGTGGATTTGTGAGGGAGTCTTACCGGTTACAGCCATGATCTCAGCGGCCAAGAGGCACATGACGAGGCCGTCCTTATCCGTCGTCCACACCGTGCCGTCCTTGCGGAGGAAGGAGGCTCCCGCTGACTCCTCGCCCCCAAATCCGAGGGAGGCATCCAAGAGACCGGTGACGAAGTACTTGAAACCAACCGGGACTTCCATGACGTCACGAGAAATCGCCTTACCAACACGGTCGATCAGCGAAGACGAAACCAGGGTCTTCCCGATCCGCGCATTGGCAGGCCAGTTCTCACGGTGCGTGAAGAGGTACTGGATGGCGACCGCTAGGAAGTGATTGGGGTTCATCAGCCCATCGGAAGTGACGATCCCGTGCCGATCGGAATCGGCATCGTTGCCGGTTGCGATGTCGTACGGATACACACCGTCCTCGTCCGGAATCATCTTGGCAAGCAGTGATGCCATGGCGTTCGGCGAAGAACAGTCCATGCGGATTTTCCCGTCCCAGTCCAGCGTCATGAAGGACCAGCGTGGATCCACTGTTTCATTGACGACGGTGAGGTCGAGGCCGTAACGTTCGCCGATTGCTCCCCAGTAGTCCACTGCAGCTCCACCCAGAGGGTCCGCACCTATGCGAATTCCCGCTTCACGGATTGCTTCAAAGTCAATAACGGTCTCAAGGGCGTCGACATACCGCCCCAAGAAGTCGTAGAACTCCACGTTCGCCATTGACGATGGTTCTTGTGAGAAGGTGCGGGGAACATCGCGCCACCCACCGGAGAGCAGTTCGTTCGCGCGATCTGCAATCCACTTGGTTGCATCAGACTGTGCGGGGCCTCCGGTCGGTGGGTTGTACTTAAATCCACCGTCCGAGGGCGGGTTGTGTGAAGGGGTGATGACGATACCGTCCGCGAGTCCCGGGCCTTCTTGGCGCAGCGCATCCGGAGCGCCGTTCGCCTCAAGGATTGCTAGCGACACGGCAGGCGTCGGGGTCCATGAACGTCTTGCGTCGATGTAGGTGGTGATTCCCGCGGCTGAGAGGACCTCGAGGGCGCTTCGCCATGCCGGCTCAGACAGGGCGTGTGGGTCAGCACCAACGAAAAGTGGTCCATCTGTTCCCTGCGCGGCGCGATACTCAACGATTGCGGCGGTAATGGAAATGATGTGCGCCTCATTAAATGTCCCGTTCGAGGACGTACCACGGTGTCCCGAAGTGCCGAATGAAACCCTTTGGATTGGGTCGTTGTAGTCGGGGACAATGTCGTAGTAGGACGCCAAAAGGGCGTCGACATCAATCAGGTCTTCGGGCCTTGCTACCGTTCCAGCGCGCTCATGCATGGATAACACTTCCTTATGTTATTGAACCGACTCCTAACCGGTGTCGGAGTGTTCGTCACCACCAATACTAGGCAGTTTCCACCCGTTTGCGGCTACTCTGTCTGCCATGGGAAAAGCTAGCCGACGCAAAAAGATTGATCCGTCAAAACGTGAGAAGTTCCGTCCTCTCATTCCATTTGTTGACCGTCCGTTTGAAGGGCTGACGATTGAGAGGGATCTGGTCGCCATGCGCGAACTGATTCCCTGTGCCGTCCTGCCCGCAAAGACCAACGCTGACAATGGTTCGTCTGAGTTTGATTTTGTGACACTCCTGCCTGATGGTGCACCCGCGATGGTGCGCGAGGACGGCCGTATTCTGGTGGGTTTGCAGACCCGCTTCAACTCTTCCGACCTCTCTCACGACCTGGCGGGCGCGCTGACAGCGGCGATTGCGATGGAGGACTCGGGTGAAACCGGTGTCGTCAAGTTTGACGTGCGCGATCCTGCTCCGCGACTCCAAGACGTCCTCGACCGCGCATTCATTGCTGACGACAAGAAGATGAAGAATGCGGCGCACCCAACGCAGGTGGAGATCCGCGAAGATTTCGAATACTGGTTCAATCCGGAGGAAGATCTGGATGAGGACATGCTGGTCGCATTGCAACAGAACCGTGACGATATGGTTCCAACCGCTGCCGTCGAGGGCGTGGATGGGATGTTCTGGTGCCAGATGAACAATAACTTCGTCCGTTACGTAACCGAGATTGAAGAGGATCCGTTGTTCACGGCTCTGGCGCGCCTCCAGGCGAGCGGTGCTGCGAAACTTGGGGAGAACTCGAAGTTTGTCGGTGCTTTCCGTGCGTGTGGTGTTGCAATCCCGGTGTTCCAGGTGGACCCCGAAGCGACCCCGGCAGACCTGGAAGCCCCGGCTCTTGCGCTCCGCGATCAGCTCGCGAAGGCACTGACCAATGACACGCCACTGACTGACGATGAACGCCGCGCGCGGGCCGGGCTCATCTCCCGACAGGTGACAATTCGCTAGGTAGACGGTCAGCAGCTACTAACTGCACTGTTGTGGCGTGAAAACCGGTGAATTCACGCTGGAAATCTGCCACAGCAGTGAAGTTAGTGGCGGTGTCCCGCGCGGCGACCGAAGAGCCTTCGATGAGGCGAATCCGCGGGGTTTGGGCTTGCGCGGGATTGCGTGGGTTTGCATTTTATGGGGTTTTGGCTGCCAAGCATCTCCATTTGGCGGGGGTGCTGCTTAGTCACTCGAATGCCCTCGGCAGCTCCTCAAGACTCCTTCGGCAGCAAGCCTTGCCGAGGGCGTTTGCGAGCAGCCGAGAAGTTATCCGCGGACAAGACTAAGATGGTCGGCGTGAGTCATTCCACAGCGAGTTCCGGGCCCCAGAGGGTAGCTGTTGTTATTGCCGCGCGCGATGACAGGGAGACGATTCCTGCGACTGTGCGCGCCTGCTACGCCATCCCGGATGTGGATTTGATTGTGGTTGTGGATGACGGGTCTGATGACGATACAGCTCACGCAGCCAGGGGAGCTGGTGCTGTCGTGGTGCGTCACTCCGTGCCTCGGGGAAGGGCATCTGCACTGGAAACAGGCGTCAAGGTCGTGGCGATGCGTGATCGTGTCGACTGGCCTGCGCGTCACCTGCTCTTCCTGGATCCGAACCTTGGGGATAGTGCAGTTGAGGCAACGGCGCTGGTTGATGCGGTCAACAGCAAGCTCGCGGCTTGCGCGATCGGCGTTATTCCAGAGGAGACCAAGTCGGGACGCCGTGGAGCCGCAGAGAAGGCGGCCTACAAGACGATTCGGGGAATTACCGGGTGGCTGACGTTCGACCCGCTGTCTTCGGATCGTTGCCTAACCCGTGAAGCAGTCAATGCCATAATGCCTTTTTCTACCGGGTTGGCCGTGGACGTCGCAATGACAGTGGACTTGATTTCGTTGGGGTTCACGGTTGTTGAAGTTCCCTGTGCGTTTGAGTTCAGGGGCGAGGCCGGTCGGCGCGACAACTATGCTGTGCCCCGGCGCGGCGACATTTGGTGGACAGTGAGGGCGAAGCGTCTTCGCTCCCGCAGGATCAAACGCGCTGACCGCTTGGAGAAGCTCCGCCAGGGCTTGGGCATTCCCTACGGAATGGTCTCCGGGCCTGCGCGCCCGCCCGGTGATACGGACGAGGCCGAGGCACCGCCCTCTTCTAGGGTCGCAGACCTCTCGTAGGGTTGCGAGGGGCACCTCCCCACTCTTCCAGCAAGCCTAAGGTTGCCGAGGTCACGTAAGGTTGCCCCCGTTCGTGCGGCGGGCAACCTTAGGCGACGGCGGCAACCCTACGTGATTGCGGCAACCGTAGGCGACGGCGGCAACGTTAGGGACAGGATTCCGACCGGTCACGGGCCACGCGGGGGTCTCTTGGGTCACGTGGGGCTTGCTTGGTCCCGGGTCGGGTTTCGCTAGCCCGCTGTGCGCAACCGCAGCGAGTTGGCAACCACGAACACCGAAGAGAACGCCATCGCAGCCGCCGCAATCATCGGATTCAGCAGTCCCAAGACAGCCAACGGCACGGCCAGCAGATTGTAGAAGAAAGCCCAGAACAGGTTCCCCTTGATAACGCGTAGTGTCTTGCGTGAGATGCGAATCGCGCGGGGCGCGGAGCGCAAATCCGAGTTCACCAAGGTTATGTCGGCAACAGCCATCGCCACATCCGTGCCGGATCCCATAGCCATCCCCAGGCCCCGTTTGGAAGCCTGAGCCATCGCAGCGGCATCATTGACGCCGTCTCCGATCATGACAACAGTTTTCCCCTCATTTTGCAGCCGCTCGACCTCGTCCCTCTTCTCTGATGGAAGTACCTCAGCCCGCACCTCAGTTATCCCCACCTGGGATGCGACGTGCCGGGCCGCCGCAGTGTTGTCCCCGGACAGAAGGACGGAGTTGATTCCAAGACTGGCCAGTTCCGCAATCGCTTCGGCCGAGTCAGGTTTGATGGTGTCACGCAACACGATCAAACCCAGAACTACCGCTCCCGTGATCTTCTCGGGAAGGACTCGCTCGCGTTGTGGGGGTGTGTCTGGCGCGCCGAGCGGGGCGGCCTCCAGGTTCTCGCGACGCTGAACGGTTCCGCCATAACCGGCTGCGGCCACAACGTCCTCAAGCTCCCTGTCGGAGTAGTCCTGATCCAGCGTGATCATTGCTGTCTCAGTAGCCAAGTTGACCTGTGCCGATACGCCTGGGAGCTTCTTGAGTTTACGTTCAACCCGCCCCACGCACGACGCGCAGGTCATTCCGGTGACACCCATGGTGACCTGCGCTAGGTGGCTTGCTTCCAGAGTCTGGTCAAGTAGACCTTCCAGGGAATCTGTCGAGAGTTCCTCCCCGGATTGCAGATCACCGTTGGCCACAAAATTTGAGGCGGGTGCCGAGACAACAGCGACCACAGTCGCCCCCGAATCCTCAAACGAGGCCTGCTGGTCCGCCAGTCCAACAGGCAGCGCGATACCGTGCTTAGCCAACCACCTTGAACCACCGACGAGGACGACAGCGTCGTTCCCACTGCCCAGACTCGCTGAAACGCCCTTGCCTGCGTGGTTAGCGAATGCGCTGATACTTGGCATTTGCAAACCACGTTCTGCTGCCGTCCGGTAGATAGCCTTGGCGAGTGGATGCTCAGATCCTGCTTCCACAGCAGCCCCCAGAGCCAAAAGAGATTCTTCATCCTGATCAGGTGCTGCGGGCAGAACCTCGTCGATGGAAAGCACGCCACTGGTGACCGTGCCGGTTTTGTCGAGGACGGCGGTGGTGATCGTCCTGGTCTGTTCCAATACCTCTGCGTTACGGATAAGGATTCCAAGTTGCGATGCGCGTCCCGACCCGACTAGAAGGGCAGTGGGTGTGGCAAGTCCGAGGGCGCAAGGGCACGCGACCACCAGTACCGAGACAGCAGCTGTGAACGCTGCCTGCAATGGGTTCCCAAGACCGATCCAGACGATCAGTGTGAGGAAGGAGATCGCAATGATGATTGGGACGAAGACCGCGGAGACCCGGTCTGCGAGCCTCTGAACGGGGGCCTTGGTTGCCTGCGCGTCAGACACCATTCTTCCGATTTGAGCCAGCGTGGTTTCCTCACCAACGCGGGTCGCTTTGACAACGAGCGCACCCCACGTGTTGATTGTTCCACCGGTGACATCATCGTGAATGGTGACATCTTGGGGAAGGGATTCCCCAGTGAGCAGGGAGGTATCGATCGCCGAGGCACCTTCTGTGACGATGCCGTCGGTCGCGACCTTCTCTCCCGGGCGGACCAGGAAGTAGTCATCGACCTTGAGGCTGCGTGCCGGAACGGTTGTTTCTAAGCGTTGCCCAGCGGCAGTCCACGTGACCAAAGTTGCCTCTTTGGCCCCCAAGTCCAAGAGCTTTCTCAGGGCGTCCCCGGCGCGATAACGCGTTCGAGCCTCAGCCCAGCGCCCGGCCAGAAGGAACACGACAATCATCGCGGCGGCCTCAAAGTAGAGTTCAGCGTGACCCGAGTGAGCCGAGTGGTCCAGACGCGGAATGAGCGTCATGCTCATCTTCATGCCGATTTCGCCTGCTCCGCCGAAAAGGAGTGCCCAGTAGCTCCATCCTGCAGAGGCGACAATGCCCAGGCTCACCAGGGTGTCCATGGTGGTTGAACCATGACGCAGAGCCATGAAGGCAGCTTTATGGAAAGGCCAAGCACACCAGGTCACGACAGGGAGGGTGAGGGCAGCAATCACCCATTGCCAGCCAGGAAACTGCAGTGGTTGAACCATCGAAACCACCATGATGACGATTCCCAATGGGAGCGCGACAAAGAAGCGGGTTCGTAGTGCCTGGGCCCGAGCTGACGCGTCCTCACCCACCCGGGGCGTGGAATCGTAAAGAGTCTCCATATTAGTCGCGCCTAATTTCCTTGAGCACGTATCCGGCCTCGGAGACAGCATCACGCAGGGCTTCATCATCAAGGAGCACATCGGAAACGACCGTGACTCTGGATGTTCCACCTGCGTTGAGAATAACTTCGACGTTCTTTACGCCCGGCACCTCTGAGACCTCTTCCGTCACGCTTGCAACGCAGTGCCCGCAAGTCAGTCCATCCACATACAACTCTGTAGTGCGATCAATCTGTTCCACGGTGGGTCCTTTCGTCGGGAGCGGTGTTCGCTCACCCCCAACGATACCCACGCCCTCCGACATGCTCCAGAGCTCAATGCTCAAGGCGAACTGTTGCTGGGGGTGAAGTCAGGCCTGCGGCTCCCATGACCTATACGATTGGGGCAGCCGACGGAGAGGATGAAGTGGAACACTACTATCCCCTACGCCGTGTCCCGCAGGCAGTTTCCCAGAGGGTTCTGTGGGACCACTTGAACGTCTTGGTTCGGCCCCTTGCAAAGAGCGTTGCAGTATCCGCTGTTTCTTCACTCGTGTTCAGCAGGGACCCACTGGTGCGATCCACGTTGGAGGAGCGTGCACGCCAATCCGGTGACGCCGTGTTCTCTCAGATGCAGCACATCTACTTTGACAACCCCGGCCTCGATACGGTTACGGTGCGAACCCTTAGCAAACTTGGCAGAGAAATCGCCTACTTCGGCGCCCGTATTCTGCGGGTTCAAGTCGTTCTGGGCCTAGATCCTGAGGGGCGGGCCGCAAGAAATCTCAAAGCAATCCCCGCAACCGGGTACGACGCTTTGATGGTGACGGGACTGGCCGCAGGGAAAACCCTCGGCTACTTCAAGGGCGGCCGTGTCCTAACAAGGCTGTGGTGGGACAGCGCCAACCCTGAGGCACCCCTGGACTTGGATCCAGGCCACCCGAAGCCGGGGGTGCGCCGCTACGGCGCCCCGACATCCCTGCGGGACATGGCGGCAGATATTGACGACCTCTACTGGGCCCGCGCCTACGGTCAGAGCATCAAGGTGACAAGGGTGGGCGAGGGCGCGACTCGGCGCTGGCTAGTCTCACTGCCAGGAACAGACCACGCGGAGTACGCGACCCAGCCGAACCCCGCCGACTTGGAAGCGAACCTGCGCGAAGAGTTGAACATGCCCAACGCGATGCGGCGGGGAACCATCGATGCCATCCGCACAGCAATGTATCGGGACGGTATCGCGCCAGAGGCGATGGCTGAAGAGAAGGTCTTCATCTGCGGCCACTCTCAAGGGGGGATGATTGCCGCGGCGCTTGCCGCCACGCCGGTCGAGGAAGTTGGAGTAAAGGTCGACCGCATCCTCACACTGGGTTCACCAACACGACGCTTGCGGTTACGTGATGACGTGGTGGCGGTTGCGGTCGAACACGACCAAGACATTGTTCCCTCGCTTGATGGCACACCGCGACGCAACCTTGATCAACGCGTGACAGTTCAGCGCAAATTGCACGCACCTCGCATGAACCCACTCTTCTACGCGCATTCGTCCTCGACCTACACGGAAACCGTGCGAAGGATGGAACGCCAGAGGATAGTCGCGCCATTTGGGCGAATTGGCAAGGCGGTGGGCGCACTCCAGGACTACCTCCCCAAGGACGGTGAACCCTCGCGGGTTTTCCATCTCTATGTGTGGCAGGAGTTGCGTAGTGAGGTCGACCGCCACCCGTGGACCAACATGTTTGACGTGGCTGCTCCGACCGGATGGCAACCCGTGCGCTATGACAGCGAGGTGCTGATCGACGAAGAGGTTGCTAGGCCAGCCGTGGAACGCATCGGGGAACTTGCCGGTCACGTGACAAGCGTGGTCGCAAGTTCTGATGTGGTGACTGCAGCAACAAGATTGATTGAGGGAGCCGGGGACGAAGCAAACCGAGACAACGGGGAGGAAGAGAATGCCTCGACGATTGGGTGAATGGGTCCTTGACCTGAAACTGGTCCGTCCTCTGCGGGACCTGAGCAGATATGCGCCGCGTGCGGGCCTGGCCGTGGCGGCGGGGACTGTCAAGAATCTGTTGGGCAACGTCAAACCGACCCCGGTTCCGGGCCGGACTGAACGCATCCGTTTGGTTGTCAGAGAGAAACTCAGGCTGAGCCCCCTCCTTAAAATGCTGCCCGAGGGCGCGAGGGTCGTGGTCAAGGTTGATTTGGACGAGAGCTTCGGTAAGCCGCTTCTCCTCTCTCTTGACGTGGTCATGATGGCGACAATCGAGGAGCTTAGGGCCTACTCTGAAGCGGAACAGAAGACCTTATCGGGTCTGCTTTCAGACCTTTTGGACCGTGCCGTACTGGTGGCGTGGGACAACCCGGAGATAGCCCCGGTGGCGGTGCGTGGGCGGATCGTTTTCGAGAACACGGGGGATGAGGGCGCCAAGGCAATCACTGTCGCCGACATGACCACCTTGGGGTTCGAGGACGAAATTGCGCGGGTGGAGGACCTCTATCAGCGTTTTGGTGCTCCTCTAGCTGACCCCGATTGGCACCCGTAAGAGGACTGCCTGCCGGGGAGCTGTGCCAGACGGAGCCGACTAGAGAAGGTCGACCAGACGGGCAGCCAAGCCCGTGTAGGTCGCCGGTGTGAGGTTGCGGAGGCGCTCCGCTAGATCGTCTGGCAAATCGGCGTGATTGATGACCTCAAGCATGTCGTCTTGAGAGACAGTGCGTCCCCGCGTTGCGGCCTTGAGGAGCTCGTAGGGTCCAAGTGTGGCTTCCCTGTCCTGCGCGACACCTGAGCTGCTCTGGGCATCCTGGAGTTCCGCGACTCGGAGTCCCTGTTGAATCGCTTCAGAGACCACCTCCCAGTGAGCATCCAGCTCTTCGGCAAGTAGGGACACGTTGGCCGTGAGTCCCGCTAACCCTCGAACCAGATTATCAATCGCAACCAGCGAATATCCCAGTCCAACCCCGATGTTCCTTTGGGTGGAAGAGTCTGAAAGGTCGCGCTGCATACGCGATGTAGACAGGGCTTGGACGAGGACGTCGAGGACGCCATTTGAGAGTTCCAGGTTCGATTCGGCATTCTCGAAGCGGATCGGGTTCACTTTGTGGGGCATGGTTGATGAACCTGTGGACCCCTGGGCGGCGAGCTCCTGCTTGAAGTATCCCAACGAAATGTATGTCCACATGTCTGTCGCAAGGTTGTGAGCGATGCGGTTGAAACGCGTGATGTCGGAATAGAGTTCGGACTGCCAGTCGTGGGACTCAATCTGGGTTGTGAGAGGGTTCCATGTCAAACCCAAGCCCTGCACAAAGCTACGACTGGTCGTAAGCCAGTCGACGTTTGGAAGCGCCACAACGTGCGCCGAATAAGTTCCCGTCGCCCCGTTGAACTTCCCCAGGTACTCAGCTTTTTCGATGCGTTTGAGGGCGCGCTGCAGCCTCCAGACGAAAACACCAAGTTCTTTGCCCACAGTGGTGGGGGTGGCGCTCTGCCCGTGTGTCCTCGCCAGCATTGGAGCGTCGCCAAGTTGCTGTGCCATCTCGGAAAGCCCTCTCACCAGGCCCTGTGCGGCAGGAAGCCACACGTCCTCGACGGCACCGCGGACCCCCAGGGCCACTGAGAGGTTGTTGATGTCTTCAGATGTACACAGCAGGTGGACGGCCTCGGCGTAGCGGTCGAGGGCGGAAGGGGTAGCGGCCTCGACCTCATCGGAACTGTGGGCAAGAATGTGTTCGCGAACCAGGTACTCAACGGCCTTGACGTCGTGGCGTGTCTGCGCCTCAAGGGCCGCAAGGCGTGCGCGACGGTCATCCGTGAAATCCGCGGGCAAGCTTCGCAGGTAGGCGATGTCTTCAGCGGAAAGTGGAGGCAGACCGTCGACAAGGTCGTTGGTCGAGATAAAGACCAGCCACTCAACTTCAATGTAGATACGCAGTCGATTGATTGCGTCCTCGGACAGGTAGTTGGCCAAACGGTGCGTCTGTGCGCGGTAGCGTCCATCAAGGGGGGACAGTGCCCATCCGCGGTCTGCATCTGGGTCAGCACTGAAGGGAGGGAGTCCCTGGGTTGGCATGGTGGTCACGGTGTCTCCAAAGGCTTGGGCGGCGCGTACGTCTTCCCTAAGGATAGACATCAACGGATTCTTCCCAGAACGCCGAAGGCGGTGTTTTCCACAGAAGTGGGTTTACGCGGATGCCGTGAACCCGGGGGCCGTCTACCTTCGAGGGATGTTTAGAGAAACTCATGGAGAATCCGTAGCGGCGGCGCAAAGGTCAGTTGACTACGCCCTTGCCGCATTGAGTCACACGTACTGTCCGACGTGGAAGGGCAGTGCCTCTGTTGCTTGCGCTGACAATCTCACGCAGATTGTCGGCCTTGGTTCAGAGGTGTACAGGCAGTTGCATGTCCTCCGCGTCAGGCTCGAAATGATCGAGCAGCTGCGGGCTGAGGTGCTGGCCACTGCCGCCTTACAGGGGGTGGGGTGATGGAGCAGTGGATGTGGGTCAGCGACGGGCAGACGCAGGTGGATACTTCGGAACTTATTTCTGCAGCGGTGCAGATGTCCGATGCGCTTGCGGCGGCTCGGCGCGCGGCGATGGTGCTGTGGGAGGTTGGGCACCAAGTTGGGCTTGGCGGGGCGTGGCCTGATGGCGGCATGGGGGCGGTGACAACGCCGCTTGGCGTGGAACTGGAGGAGCAGGTTGCAGTTGCCCAAGTCCAGCTGGTGCAGGTGCGGCAGGATCTGCAACAGTTCACTATTCTCAGCGATCGTCACGCCGAGTGGTTGAGCCAAGCAGCCTTGATCTACGCCGGTGCTGAGGCGGGCGTTGAAGGTTACGCTACAGCTTGTGCCACTCTGACTTCGTTAGGGTGTGACTTTCCGGCTGGCCAGGGGTTGGGGGCGCGATTCGGCGCCGGAATGGCACTGTTGGGCGCCCTACCCGCCATGGTGGGACAGTTTCAGTCAAATGGGGGACCGGTAAACGGGACGGTTCCCTCCGGTGGTGTTGAGGCGCAAGCTCACCTTCTTTCTGTCACGGGAACTACTACTGGCTTTCACTCAAGCGTGGTCACGATCGCCCGCTGGTGGAAGTCTTTGGGAGATTTCTTTTCCGGCCGGGGCGGTGGAGTTGTCGTCGCTGACCAGACAGGCAATGCCGTCTGGGGGTCTCCCGCAACCCTGGCAGTAGGGGCTCCGGTAGCCATTCCGTCTCACCCCGCGGGGACCACCGAGGACGCCGTGGTGCGAGCACGGTCACGGTTGGACTCCGCGGTCCTGAAGCGGGGATCCGAGGAGGACGTGTTGGCGGCGGCTCTGGGTGATGGCGGCCAGGTGTCGCCGATGATGCCGTACGTGCCGGATACAAAGGTTGCGACCCCACTCACTGCCTCCGCCCTACTGGCTCGGATTGCCATCTCTGGGTCGTCGCCCTCGGTCGGAGAGGTGCAGATACTCCGTCACCGGATTGTGCCTCCGCCCTCGGCCGCGGTGAACGGACGCGGGGGAGGATCGCGTCAAAGCGACCTGCCACGCTATTCGTGGTCCGTGGTGGTGCGCGGAACGCAAGAGTGGCTGCCGGGAAGCAACAACCCTCAAGATATGCAGTCCAACCTCGAGGTGGTAGCAGGGAGAAACTCAGACCAGACCGCTGCGGTTCAGTTAGCAATGCACCTCGCAGACATAGGCCCGGGCGAACCCGTCGAGTTCGTGGGCCACTCTCAGGGAGGTGCGATAGCGCTTGACCTGGCGGGGAACAAACAGGTCAAAGAGAAGTACAACGTCGTCTCAGTGTTGACGGCTGGTGCGCCAACAGCCGGCGTTGGGGCGGACGTTGATGTTCCGGTGCTGAACCTGGAAAACCTCAGCGACATTGTTCCTTCGCTTGACGGGGCTCCCGCGGATGCTGGCAAAGAGAGGGTGACGGTACTTTTTGATCCACGGGCCCTCCCAGGTTCTTCACAGGGCAATGCACATTCGCTGCGAACCTATGCAGCGGCGGCGACACAGATCGACAGTGAGGCGGCTACGAACCCAATGGCAAGCGAAGTTGCTAAGTGGTCGCAGTCGCGGGTGACCTCACTGGATCTCAGCAATGTTGAGAGTTCTGAGGCCTTGTATTTCCGCACCTCAAGAGCGCGATGACGGCGGGGTGGGAATCGCGTTACCGCGCTGGTCGTGGGAGAATCCACTATGCGCTTCTTGACTACAACACTCGGTAACATGGCGGGCATCTGGGTTGCTGCATGGCTCCTCCCGACCGTAGATTTTCGCCAGGGTGAGGCATGGCAGTCGACCCTCTTCTACCTCTTCGTGATCGCAACTGTTCTGACGGGCGTGAACTGGTTGATTCGCCCGGTAATCCGCGTTCTGGCATTCCCCCTTTACATCCTCACGCTAGGTCTCTTCGCGCTGGTGACGAATGGCCTGGTCTTCTTCATCGTGGGTTGGGGGTCATCGATTGTCCGAGTTCCGCTCGTAGTTGACGGGTGGGGTGGGGCAATTTGGGGCGGTACCATCACCGCAATTGTGGCCGCCATTGTGGGGGGACTCCTCAGCGCGATCCTCCCCTCGAAACCAGCACAAAATGGGGTCTGAGGCAGCCCCCTTTGCGGTACGTTGCTATGAAGAGAACTTGGGAGGATGTCCAATGACGGAAAATTCGCAGCAGAACACCCTCGGTCCACTGACCACCCTGGCGATCGAGGCCGAACGACACACGGTTACCACCAACTACCATCCACTTCCTGTTGTCCTTGCCGAAGGTGATGGAGCCTGGGTTACCGACGTGGACGGCGTGAGGTATTTGGACGCTCTGTCAGGGTATTCTGCAGTGAACTTTGGACATTCGAATCCGCGGATCGTCGCCGCGGCGCAACAGCAGATCGCCAAGCTCGGCCTCATCGCCAGGGCCTTTCACAGTGCGAACTTGGGGGCCTTCTGCAACGCCCTCGCGGATCTCACTGGGATGGACATGGTCCTCCCGGCAAACAGTGGCGCAGAGGCGGTGGAGACCGCGATCAAAGCAGCTAGGAAATGGGGCTACACCGTTAAGGGTGTTGGCGACAACCAAGCCGAAATCATCGTCATGGACGACAACTTCCACGGACGCACATCCACCATCGTCTCTTTCTCAACGGACGAGGACGCCAAGGAAGGGTATGGCCCCTACACACCGGGATTCATCTCCGTTCCATTTGGAGATGCTCAGGCAGTCCGGGAAGCTATCACACCGAACACAGTGGCTGTCCTCACCGAACCAATTCAAGGCGAAGCAGGCGTTGTGATCCCACCCGCAACCTTCCTACCCGACATCCGGAAGATCTGCGACGACAACAACGTTCTCATGATCGTTGATGAGATCCAGTCGGGCTTTGGGCGAACGGGAGCAACTTTCGCCTGTGAACTCCTCGGTGTTCAACCTGATCTTTATACCCTTGGCAAAGCCCTCGGTGGGGGTGTCTACCCGGTGTCAGCAGTTGTGGGTCGGCGTGGCGTCCTCGAAGTCTTCACCCCGGGTACCCACGGGTCAACATTTGGTGGAAACCCGATAGCGGCTGCGATCGGCCTCGAGGTCATCGAAATCACCAAGACGGGGGAGTTCCAGCAAAACGCCCTCGACCGCGGTGCTCAACTACGTCACAGGCTTGAAGGGATGATGGTTGAGCACGCGGGTCTGATTGATGGGTTCCGCCAGATTGGACTGTGGGTGGGAATCGACTTCAACCCAGACGTGGTGACTGGAAGGGAAGTCTGTGAGCTTATGATGGCACATAGAGTACTGATGAAGGATGCTCACGGTTCTGTTGTGCGAATCAGCCCGCCCCTGTGTGCAACGGAGGTGGACATAGACTTCCTGTGTGATGCGCTAGAAGCAACATTGGGACAAGTGGCTTCCTGAAGTTTGTCGGAACTGCAAGGATGAACCAGGGCGGACGTGCTTGACCACGTTGACACTGATGGAGAGGGAAATGCGATGAAGACTGTACATATTGCCGCTGACCACGCTGCTTTTGAGCTGCGGGAGGCTCTTGTGGAACACCTCAAGGACAGTGGTTACGAGGTCGTGGACCATGGTGCATACGTCTACGATGCGCTCGACGCCTACCCGCCCATGTGTATTGCCTGTGGTGAAGCGGTGGTTCAAGATGGTGAGAATGCGCTTGGCATCGTCCTCGGCGGATCGGGCAACGGCGAACAGATGGCGGCGAATCTGGTTGATGGTGTTCGGGCCGCTCTGGTGTGGAATGAATCCACGGCAAGACTCTCCCGCGAGCACAACAAGGCCAACGTAATTTCCATTGGTGCCCGTCAACACACCATTGACGAGGCGACCCGATTGGTGGACATTTTCCTAGAGACGCCGTTCTCAGACGATGAACGGCACATCGAGCGCATCGACATGATGGCCGAATATGAGGCGACTCGCTGCGAAGGGTAGCTCGCGCGAATAGCCCCGCCTGTAGGGCGCCCTAAGACAGGGTTGCAGGAAGGACGAGGACGAGGACGACCGCTGTGGAAACAGCGAACTCCGTGAATCCCACAATCGCGGGACGCAAGGGTTTGCCCAGTTTGTTCGACCATGCGGGGAACGCCACGGACCTCACCAGCAGAAGAGCCCACAAGGCAACAATCCACCAGGACAACATCCCCAAACTTGCGATGACGAGCGCAACGGTCAGCACGACGCCATGGTATGCGATGGAACCGCGGATCCAAGCCCTGCTGCCCCTTTCCCGTATCAACGTCTTCACGTAGGGGATTGTGCCAACGAAATAGAGCGTGAGAACCGCTGTTGCAAGCCACATGCGAGCCCAGTCATGCGGGTTGGAGCCCAGGGAGAATGCAATAGGAGTGAGAAGCTGAGATGCCATGACAGCCGAGGCGCGCGCAAGGAAACTACGGTCTGCATCCCTCCACATTTCCCATACGGCAACGCCAAAGCACACTGCAAGGGCCGGCGCCCAGACCACCAGGTCCGGCTTAATCAACACCAGCCCCAATGCACCCACAGCGGCGAATGAAGCGTAGGTGATGAGCGCACTACGATAGCGAGCCTGTCGACGGGCAACGGCGGCTTTACGCTTCGGGTCCAGGGGTTTGCCACCGGTTCTCTTCCGGGCGCTCGCACTCACCTTGATCCACAATCCAAGGGCGCTGAAGAAGAAGAAAGCAGCCAGCCAGGCGAAGGTGAGGAGCGCTTGCGGCCATGTGAAGCCACCCAGGATGCTGCCTACCAGTATGGGGACCAGCATCATGGCCCAAGCCCCGTGCTGGTTTGTGAGCCATCCTTTACGAACCAGTGCGTGAACCCGCGCGCCGTGCGGAGCCGAGGTCGTTGTCTGCGTACTGTTCATGCTCACCTACTGCCGAGATCCTGCTCTACCCGGCCTCGAGAACCCCCGTGGATCGGAGGACGTGGAGACAAAAATGTCGGGACACCAATGGTGGTGTCCCGACACATCACGGTCGGGGTGGCGGGAATTGAACCCACGACCTCTTCGTCCCGAACGAAGCGCGCTACCAAGCTGCGCCACACCCCGCGACTGCACAAGTATATGGCTCTCTACACCGTTGGACAAACCCGAAGAAGTGAAACCTCCGGGCGGCAGAAGAGGCGAACGGGAGCGTATCGGGAAGTCCCCAAACCCGCGGAGACGTGCAAAGACGAGGATGCGGGTGGTGTCGATGTAGTCCAGTGGGTGAGTCCGCGACTGTGACGGCGTGGAATATCGGTATTGGTCACAATCGCTCCGTAAACGGGGAGGCGTATCTGACCGCCGTGGGTGTGCCCGGCCATGATTAGGTCGGAGTCAAGGCCCGTGAAGTTGTCAAGGACGCGACGGTATGGGGCGTGCGTAACGCCGATCCTCAGCGACGAAGGTTCCCACCAATCCGCGTTGGGAGCAGTTGGCCGGTCACGCTTGATGTGAGGGTCATCGACTCCGACCAACGCAACTGTCTGGTGTGAGTCTTCGATTGGAACATGCAGGGAGCCAGCTTGATTGGTGAGGTCGATCCAGCCCGCCCCGGTCATGGCATTGACTGTTTCTAACCAGGGAAGGTCGGGTTGGAGCGCCGCCCTGTTCGCTGCGTTGGTCGCCGAATGGCCCGGCATTAGGTAGGAGGTCCAGAGCTTCGCCTGGGGTAGGTAGTAGTCATTAGAGCCGAGGACGAATGCACCCGGCTTGTCCATCAGGGGTTCCAAGGCTTCCAAAAGGAGGGGAACACCGTCTACTGAGCCGAGGTTGTCGCCCGTCGAAATCACCATGTCGAATTTCTCAGTGCGTGCAACCCGTGCAAGAAAATCGACTATGAAACCCTGGCGCTCAAACATGTGCAAATCAGAGATATGCAGAATGGTTGTTTCGCGCAACCCGGGACGGGCTGGCACTGAAACGTTGAAGTGCCGCACAATTGGGAAACGCGCCTCGAGGGCTGCAAGACCCACCCCTGCTCCAGCGGCTGCTGTTAGTCCGGCCAGCGCTCCACTGGACCAGCGCATGAAGCCGACAAACCGCGATCCCATTAGGGACTGTCGACTACCAATTTCCTCAAGAGAGGGTCGAGGCATGGCGGACTATCCTCCGGTGTTGGTTTCAGGGGTATCAGGTGTCGCTGCGTCTTGGGTAGCTGCGCCCTGCTGGGCGGTCGCGGTGTTGGCTCGCTGCACAGGCTGGGCTACAGGCCTATTCCCAATGAATACGTCTTCAAAGCCTTGAACTTCTTGGCCCTCAAGAGCATTCACCATGTAATTGGCCCAAGTGTGCCCAAGGAAAGGACCACCGTAAAGATAGTCGAAGTACTCGCCATTGATCATAAGGTTTTGGCCAGGCCGCATCGGGTTGTCTGCCACTCCGGCCCAAATGGCGGTGGAAAGCTGGGGGGTGAAGCCAACGAACCACACACTCGAGTTTTCGTCGGTCGTGCCCGACTTGCCCGCGTAGGGACGCCCGATTTGGTACGGCTGGGATTGGTAGGCCTTGTAGAGGACGTTCGTAACTTGCTTGGCGACGGTTGAGTCAATGGCGGAGGCACACTCCGGCTGGTAGGTCTTGAGGATGGTGCCATCGCGATCCTCCACTTCAAGGAGGGCCATTGGGGAACAGAGGGTCCCATGGTTCGCTAGGGTACCGTACGCCGCGGTGAGTCCAAGGGGGGTAACTTCTGAGGAACCAATGATATTACCCGGCACAGTAAGCACTGTGTTCCCTTCCGGGTCCGTGATCCCCATGGCCTTGGCCCGTTCAAAGATTTGGCAGAAGTCGACCTTTGTTGCCATGTCGCCAAAGGCTTGGTTCACGGAGAGTCGGGTGGCGTCGAGTACGCTGTATGCGCCAGCTTTCCCTTGGTTTGTTTCACCAGGGGACCAAGTTTCTGTGTAGATTGGTTGGCCCCCACATTTGAAAGAACCATTTGGGAATGTGTTTCCACGACCGCCCACGACCTCGTATGCCGAGCGGGACTCGTAGAACCACTGGACCAGCGTGAACATTTTGAATGTTGAACCAGCCTGGAATCCCATGCCGCCTCCGTGAGCGGAATCTGCATTGAAAGAGACTTCAGTGGCCGTAGGGTTCGCTTCGGTGGCTGGCCCGTAGGGCGTGTTCTGTGCCATGGCAACGATGTAACCATTCTGTGGAACAACCGAAGACAGGGCAACATTCAGGCCGGAGCCATCCCCAACCGGGACACGGCCATTAACTGCCGCCACGGCTGCGTCTTGATCCTGTCGGCTCAGAGATGTTCGTAGCGTGAGTCCGCCTGTGTTCAGAAGGTGTTCGCGTTCTGCACGGTCTGCTCCAAAGGTCTCATCTGCCAGGAAGGTTTCGATTGCGAAACGGCAGAAGTATGCGGCAGAGCCGGCACCACCGCAACCCGCGACAGCGTAACTTGGGTTGAGCATCTCCTCGATAGGTGTTGCAACGGCCTCGTTATACTCAGCCTGGGAAATGAAGCCTTCTTCACGCATCTCCCTAAGCACAACGTTTCGACGGTTCTGTGATTCTTCGGGATTCACAAGGGGGTCAAAAAGGCTTGGCTGCTGGACGGCTCCAGCAAGTAGCGCTGCTTCTGCGGGGGTCAAATCTGCTGCGGACTTAGAGAAGTATGTTCGTGACGCGGCCTCGACCCCGTAGAGGTTGACACCGAAGGTTGCGAGGTTCAGATAGCCGGTGAGAATTTCATCTTTGGTGAGCTTGGTTTCTAGAGCGATTGCATATCGGGCCTCACGCAACTTACGTTCCGCTGAGAACTCTGTGGCCTCATCAATGAGGTCCTGGTCGCCTGCCTGCAGACCTCTTTCGAGGAGCATGTTTTTCACGTACTGCTGGGTGATCGTGGATGCGCCTTGGGTGTCACCACTGGTGAGGTTGTTGACGAGGGCGCGGGCCATACCGTGCGGGTCGATGCCGTGGTGGGTGTAGAAGCGCCGGTCTTCGATCGCGATGATGGCGTTCTTCATGATGGGGGCAATTTGCTCGGATTGCACCACGGTCCTGCGCTCCGCGAAGAAACGGGCCATTACGCTACCGTCGGAGTTCAGCATCCGCGACTCTTCGGCAGGCTCAATCACTTCCATTTCGGAGGGGAGCTCACGGAAAGTTGCGGGCACGGCCTTGACAATTGCCCCTCCGGCACCAGCAGCTGGCAGGGCGAATCCAGCTGCAAGGGCTCCAAGCAGCGTTGATATCAGTGCGATCGCAGCGATAATTGCGACAAACTGTACAAGGTTGAGCCTGCGTGAACTGCTGTTACGGGTAGAACTGGCCATGACACTAGCCTAGTCAGTAGAGTAGGAGTGTGGAATAGAAGCACATCTTGCGAGGCTCGCCTCACACTGGAGTGAAGGGCTGTAGATGTGCGGAGGTGTTAAATGTTTACGTCTGAAGACTGGGAAGACCAGAACTGGGTGGTTCATGCACGCTGCGCGTCAGATCCGCCCGACTCACTGTTTGTGAAGGGAGCAGCACAGCGCACAGCCAAGCAAAGATGCTCGGGGTGTCCTGTTCGCCTGCAATGCTTGGCAGATGCATTGCAATGCGGTTGTGACTACGGGGTTTGGGGGGGTCTGACAGAGAGGGAACGAAGAGCCATCAGACGCCGGTTCCCAACCGTAGACGATTGGCCCGCGTGGCTGGAGACGTCTGAGGAGACTGTTGCGACGGAGCTTCGTAAGTCCCAGAGCCCAAAGGTATTGGCGCTGGTGCGTGGCTGATTCGATATGGGCAGGTAGGCTTGGCTCATGAAAAAATGGGAGTATGTAACGATTCCGCTGCTCATTCACAACACCAAGGCGATTCTTGATACCTGGGGTGATGATGGGTGGGAGCTGGTCCAGGTCATTCCAGGACCCTCGAACCCGGAGAACCTGGTGGCATATCTGAAGCGCGAAAAGCAGTAGCAGCCACGCCTTTTTGGTTTGGCTTTGCCGCTGCCGCTGCCGCTGCTGCCGCTCCTGCTGGTCCTGCCAGCGCTGGTGGCTTTGGCTTTGGAAGTTTCGAAGTCCTCGGGCGATTCTGCGGATTGGGGTGGGTAGTGACGGCAATGGTGACCGGTCGTAGAGGCGAAGATCCGACTCTGCGTGTGTGGGCACGTAAGAGTTCCAACAAAAACAGGTGGAGCACCCCGACTTAAGGGGTGCTCCACCTTCTGTTTTTGTTGCAGGAACCTCAGCGGAAGTGCCGTGGGAAGTCACCAGTGCGGCCGAGGGCCACCAGTGGCGCGAGGGGGCTCTAGTGAGCGCGGCGCTGCAGCCGTTCCACATCGAGCAGGGTCACAGCCCGGCCTTCCAACCGAATCCACCCACGCGACACGAAGTCAGCGAGCGACTTGTTGACCGTCTCGCGAGAAGCACCAACCAACTGGGCCAGCTCTTCCTGAGTCAGATCGTGAGGGACATGGATTCCTGAATCCGTCTGAGTGCCGAATCGACGTGCCAGATCCAAGAGCGACTTTGCGACGCGCCCTGGAACATCCGAGAAGACCAGATCGGAGAGGGACTCATTTGTCCTGCGGAGCCTTTGTGCCAGGGCACGGAGCATATGCTTTGCGGCCTCTGGGTTCGTGTCAAGCATCGTCGACAGATCCGAATGGTTCAGCGACAAAAGCGTCGCGGAGGAAACGGCAGTGGCCGTCGTGGAACGTGCCCCCGGATCGAACAGGGTTAGTTCCCCGATGATTTCACCCGGACCAAGAATTGCCAGAAGTGATTCCCGACCGTCACTGGAGGTATGGCCGAGCTTAATCTTGCCTTCGGTAACGATGTACAGCCGGTCACCCGGGTCACCCTCTTCGAAAAGCACCTCTCCTCTTCGGAGTGAAGTGTGACTGGTGCGTGCTGCCAAGGCTGCGAATTGCTGTTCGTTGAGGCCGGTAAATAGGGGCACTCGACTAATGAACTGATCGTCCACACTCATGTTCCATTGACTCCATATCTACTACATCTTTTGCGGTTGCTGAAGGAGGGGTCCCCCGGCTCGCGCACTCACACCATGTGAGTGACCCCACGCCAATGTAATACTAGCTTGCCAGATGACCAACAGACCGACAATACGGCGACTAGCCTCACGTAAAAGGCCCGTGAAATGGGTTCCATGCCTCATTTGGTTTTTGCCCGCGAAAGTTGGCATGGTTGGTTATGGGGACGGAGTTGAGTATGGCTACTCGTGCGGAGATTACCGCTAAATATGCTCGTGAGTATAAGCAACTATCTAAGAAGGATCGGGGACGATTGTTGGATGAGGTGGTCTCGGTGACGGGGTGGAGTCGGGATAACGCTCGTCGACGTTTGTCCCAAGCGGCAGCGCCCAAACCCAAGATCCGCGGCGGCCCATCAAGGCAGCGCAAGCCTCGGCCTTTCAAGTATTCCTATGATGCGCGTAAGACTTTGCAAAGAGTGTGGGCGATGGGTTTGGGTCAGTGTGGGAAGTACCTGGTTGTATCCTTGCCAGGCCTGCTTGATGCCCTTGAGGCTCATGGGGAGCTTGTTGCTGGGGTGGACCGGTATTCCAGTGAGGTCAAAGAAGAGCTCTTGAGTATGAGCGCGGCAACGATTGATCGGTACTTGAAGCCCTTGAAAGAGGGAACAAACCTGAAAGGAGCGGCAACAACCAAGCCCTCACCCTTGTTGCGTTCCTCGATCAAGATCCGTAAGGCAGGCGATGAAATGGAGAACCGTCCTGGCTTCTTTGAAGGCGATACGGTGGCTCACTGCGGGCCAACCTTGGTTGGTGAGTTCGCCCGGACTTTGAACCTGACCGATGTGTATACGGGGTGGAGTGTCACTACCAGCATTAGGAATAACTCCTCGCGTCACATCATTGCTGGTTTGAACCGGATCATTGACCGCTGCCCCATCCCTTTAGAGGGCGTGGATTTTGATAACGGTAGTGAGTTCATCAACTACGATGTCGTGGCCTGGGCTCAAAACCTGGAACTGTATTTCACCAGGAGTCGGCCCTATAAGAAGAATGATCAAGCCAGTATCGAGTCCAAGAATAACCACGTCGTACGCAAATACGCTTTCTACTGGCGCTATGACACACAGGCCCAACTCTCCCTCCTGGAGCGGCTATGGGTAAACGTGAATGACTACATGAACTACTACACGCCAACCATCAAACCAGTAGGGTGGGACACCGATACTAGGGGGCGGCGCAAACGCGTCTACGACACGCCCAAAACCCCCTTCGACAGGCTCAAGGACTCTGGGGCCCTCACCAAGGCTCAAACCTTGGAAATGGAAGCGTACAAGGCGTCATTGAACCCTGCCGCGCTAGCCCGTAACATCACCCGCATCCAATCTGAACTGACCACTCTGGCAAAACGAGGCACCGTGAAACTCATCGCTCAAACCGAAGCCAGAAACAAGCTCCCCAACACCGCCAAAGGCATCAAACTACCCCAAGCCAGCTAACCCAACTTTCGCGGGCAAAAACATATGAGGCACCAAACCAACTTTCGCGGGCAAATTGACATGAGGCATTACGTACGGTGAATCCACCAGATGTGGCTAAACCTTATTGTCTCCTAACCTTGACTGCGGGTTCCTTCACGATCGGGATATATCGTTGCCAAGTGATCAAGCAGGATCTGTGAGACGGCCTCGGGTTCCTCTTCATTCGGAAAGTGCCCTGACTCTGTGATTTCCAAATGCAATACCACTTGGCCACTAAGAGCGGAGTCTTCCACGTACGAGGACGGAGGAACGTGCCCGTCCCGCAGGCCCCGCACTGACCAGACTGGAACTTCAACCCGTCCTTCCAAGACCTTCTTGGATGCTGACGATGGCTTCTTAGTTGCCTGTTCAACTTCCAGAGCCGCATTTGCTGCAAACACGCGCCGCAGTGGGGAAGCGTATTGCTCGGCCAGCCCTGACATGTGGTTGACATGGGACGGTCCGCACCACGAGGTCAACATTGTCTCGACCAGAGAGCCGCTACGCAGCTTGCGTTTGCGTGACAGGGGGACCCTTGTGACGTCGCTTGAGCCGCGACCCACGCGAGACAGTGGGTGGGGCGCAGCAAACGTCACGATTGAGCGCAGCTCCGCCGGTGCCAAATGAGCCACCGTCCATGCCACGGCACCCCCGATACCGGTGCCAACCAGGGTGTATGAAGGTGTCCCCGTGGCGTTGGCTACTGCCACGACATCTTCCGCGAGGTCAAGAAGCTCTACTGAATCGGGTTGGAGGTCGCTTCCTCCCATCCCACGCAAATCCATTGCAATGACACGGAACCCACCGTCTGAAAGAGCCTTGATCTGCTCACGCCATGACCACCAGTTCAGAGGAAAGTCGTGGAGTAGAAAAACCGTTGGTCTGCCTGGTTCATCCCCGGCAACAACCACGTGAAACGAGACTCCGCGAGCATGTACATCGCGGTGAACCCACGGACCAGCAGTGCGGACTTGGGAGGCAGCACTCACTGGTAACGCTGGGCCTTCTCCGTAGCTTTGCGCGCCCATCGGGCCTTCATAGCATGGGGATTAGTTGTTGCCACAGATATCCGCAGCGCCTCCTCACTGCGCCCAGTCCGACGTACTGCAGCAATAACCCAGCCAAGTGCCACCATGAGGAAGCCAAAAGCAAACAGCAACCCGGTGAAACCAGAAGCGAGGAAATGGTTGGCGATGTTGCCGCCAAAATCGTTCCACTCAGCGATGGCTGTCGCGCCCCAGTAGCCAGTCTCCCCCACTAGTGCGGGAACAACGAGGAACGGTGCGCCCGCAATCATCACCAGCGTTCCGACCACAATTAGCCCCAGTGATGACTGGGCAGCAAGGATCGCGATGATGGTCACTGCTATAAGTCCTGCAAACAACTCACCGAGAGCAGCCGCGTTGATGTTCCCGGAAACCATCGGGTTTCCCTGGGCAAAAGCCAACCGAGCGGCAGCATCAGCCAGTAGGTACCAGGCAACAGGCGCAAACAAGAGAGTGAAGAGAACGGAGAGTACTCGCGGCATTGCGCGGCTGGGAAGTACGGGAAGCGCTTCGGCCTCGAACGTGATTGAGGGCCGCGCAGTCGTCATTGCCTCTTCAAAAGTGGCGGCAGCAGGGTGGAGTTTCGATGTTCCACCCGCTAGGGTCACCGCAGATGCTGCCTCAACGACAGTCTCTGTTGCGGCATCACCCTGAATGAGTGATCGGCGGAGTACCTGTGTCGCGTCCTCTTCTTCAAAGTTATCCACAGCGGGAGTGTTAGTCGTCACCTCGTCGGTTACCACGGCCTCACCCACTGCAGTGCCACGCTGCGAGGCAAGTGTTGGACGACTAAAGTCGGTGTCCGCAACGCTGATGTTCTCTTCAAACCCCATAAAGTCATCTTCATCGCCCGTGGGTTCGAGGGCGGTGTCGCGTTCTGCGGCAGCGGAATCTGTGACCCCCACAAGTTCCTCCGTGTTACCACTAGCCCCACCTGCTGGGGCATCCAGTTCTTCACCGGTGAGGACAGATGCCCAAGTCACATCTTCTTCAACGCGGGGGGTGGGTTCAACGATGTCGTCGGACGCGGCGGGGACTGCTGGATCAAAGTCAGCATCTCTATTGTGCTCAACCACTGGGGACCTCCTTATTTGGTGCAAACATATCGCTACAACGCCGTGATCCAAAGGACCCCGCCCGGCTCGTTGCATTGATTGTCCAACTATTCGTGTTTGGCGCACCTAAGCTGGCGTGGATTGGCGTTGAAGATCCATGAAACTGATTGCGAGGTCGGAGTGGAGACGACAGACGGCATGGTGCACTCCGCGTGCTCCCAGCTCCGCTTTGCGGAAGGTCTGCGGCGCCGGTGGCGTGAGGCCCGGGCAGAAGCGGCCATCCAGGAGGCAATGGGGATTTCCTTCATCGAGGGCGTTCGTCTGCCAGCTGCCGACTTGAGGGTGCTGGTCTCACAAGCAGACGCCCTCGACCAAGTTGACGCTGGTGAGGCGCAGACCTTGGGAATCTGGAGGGCCGTGTGGGAGATCGAGCAGCAGCTTCCAGCCCTCAACCAGCGCGAGCCATCCCAAGCCGGTGCGCCCAGGGCCGTTCCCGCAGTGTTGGCAGGGATCAACCGAGATGTCTGCTCGTACCTGGTCGCAGCCGGGTTCCTTTCACCGGCTTCCGTTGCTGTCCCCCGGGAGCCGACCGTGCTTCGTCGACTCCTAACGCTCAGCGCGGAACCTGAGACCACAGCGCTCCACAAGGCGTCGGAGTCCTGGCGCCTGATAGTTTCCAATCAGTTGTTCGAGGTCGGGTCGGGTGCAACGGGCGTGATATTCGCGAAATGGATGCTTGCAAGATCCGGCGTGGAACCAACCGGTGTTGCAGTTCTCTCCGACTGGCCATCGAGGAACAGGTCCACCTACGCGGGGATCGTCAACGACCATGCGGCACCAAATGCGGCATGGAGTGAACTGGTCAACAGGTGCGTCATCGACGGGTGCGCCGCGGGGGAAGTGGTCGCACGATCCGTCCAAGCTGGAAGGTTCCCAACCCGCTAGGGACTCCCGGAGTAGACCTGCAACGTGGAGTTTGTCCCCAATACACGGTTTACAGCGTGTTCCACAGGGAGGCCAATTCGTGGTGGCAGGCATGCCCGCAATCTTGTTTTCTTGGGGTATGAATAACGAAACAAACGAACATCCACGTCCCAGGGTGTGGGTCATGACCGAGGACGCGGAGCTACGTGAGTCGCTTGCGGACATGTGTCGGCTGGCCCTGCTGCGTCCCATTGCCGTTGTTGCTGATGGCGCGATCACGCTCCGCAGAGGCGTGAAGAGAAACGACATCTTAGTGATGGAGCATGGCGTCCAGGTGCCGGAGCTGTTTGCCTCCCTACGTCGAATCACAGTCACTGGGGCGCAAGACAGTGACGCGCACGGACATGTCGACATCGTGATTCCAGGGGACGAGGTCGCACTTCTGCACCTGCTTTCAAGAGCGGCTGACGAGGACGATGTGGGGGAGAGGGCCAAGGAAGATGTGATTGTCCTGGTCGGTGCGTGGCATGGTGGCGGTGGGGCAACGACGGCCTCGTACCGGCTTGCCAGAGCATCGCGTTCCGTGCTTCTTGACGCGGCGGGTAACTGGGGTGGTGACCTGGCACTGGAGGATGAAGTACTCGTGTGGGACGACATCGATCCCCGTGATCTTCCGCCGTCTCCACGGCTGATAGCGAACCTCCCCAGAATTGCTGGCGTACCAACTTTGACCATGAGCCTGGGGATTCCACTAAGGCCGGATGATGACCGGGTTTTTGCTGTTGCGCGCTCACTGAACCGCGGTGTTGTCGTCGATTGTGGGGTGCATCTTGATGCGCTGTTTGAGTTAGCTGAGAGGTTGGAGACCACTGAGAAAAGGGTGCTGACGGTGCTGACTGGCACTGGTAATGAGCGCGGGGCAGCTGCTCTCGGGCGTTGGAAAGCCAGCACTTCCGAGGTGCAGGAGCCGCTCTATCTCTTGAATGGGCGCCCCCATCCAATTTTTCATGCTGTGGCTGACAGGTTCGATCTCAAATGGCGCAGGTCACCGCGGTTGGGGTCGACTCGAGGATGGAGAAGAACTCAAGAGAAGCTGTGGGTCGCTTAGGGATCGCGGGGGCGCGCAGGCTGGTTGCCGAGGGCGGGCGCGCGTCGGAGGCGATCATAGAGCACGGTCCTCCCGCGGATGGCCCTCGGGCGCGGATTGACCAGTGGCATGAGATCCAGGCCGCCAGGGTCGGCATGTCCACGCCCCTGTGGCTTCTTCTGCGCCAACCGGCGGTGACGGATGTTGTCATATCTGGTGTCAACGCGTGGGTGGACAGAGGAACGGGTTTGGAACGTGTTGACCTGCATCTTGAAGGTGAGGACCAGGTTCGAAGGCTCGCAACCCACATGGCAGCCGCCGCTTCTCAGAGGTTGGATGATGCGAAGCCGATTGTTGACGGTGTTCTTCCAGGCCCGGTTCGCCTGCATGCCGTAATTCCTCCTTTGGCGCAGAGTGGAACATCAATCTCCCTGCGGGTTCTTCGTTCTCACCCATTCACTTTGGAAGACCTGGTTGAAAGGCAGACCCTGTCACCCGCCGCCGCGGAACTGCTGCGGGAAGCCGTTGCTAGCAGAGCTTCCATCCTCATCGCTGGCGCAACCGGCGCTGGCAAGACCACTCTGCTTGCGACTCTCCTGGGACTATCTGCTGCAAATGAGCGGATTGTGGTGATCGAGGAGGTTACAGAGCTTGCCATCAACCATCCCCACGTTGTGTCCCTGCAGGCACGTCCGGCCAACATTGAGGGTGAGGGAGGTGTTGGTCTTGAGGAGTTGGTGCGCGGCGGTATGCGGATGCGGCCGGACCGGCTGGTTTTGGGTGAGTGCAGGGGTGGTGAAGTGCGTGAGGTTCTCACTGCTTTGAACACGGGTCACCGCGGAGGGATGGCAACGATTCACGCCAATTCGATCGAGGACGTCCCCGCCCGTTTGCTCGCCCTCGGACTTTTGGCAGACATGGAGCGTGTAGCAGTTGCGGCCATGGCGGCCTCTGCCTTTGACCTGGTTGTTTTCCTCAATCGCGACGAGGGCGGGTGCCGCTACGTGCAGGCGATCGGGGAGTTGCGTCTGGTGGATGAACGGTTGGTGGGATCAACCTCTTGGCGCGATGATCGCAAGGTTCCTCGTGGCAGGCACGCCTCAAACTCGGCGTCTGGGCGACAGTGATGGATCTGGAGACAGCGGTAACGGGCCTTGTTGTCTCTGTCGTCGTGTTTATTGGGGTGGTGTGGTCCCAATCGCGTGCCAGAGAAAGGCAGATCCTCAAGGGGCTTACTCCACGTGCTGATTCGGGAGCGTCGGGTGGGGATCCCTCTGGGAAGACTCAACAATCTGGTGTGCCCTTGCTGAGACGGCGTTCCAGACGCGGTGGTGATGACATTGATTTGGCGGCACTATGCGTCCAGGTGGCAACCAGGTTGAGGGCCGGGGGTGGCACACAGGAAGCGTGGAGGAGGAGCTGGCTGTTAGCCAGCGGTGACTCGGATGTGACGATGGGAAGCAGCGGTGTCCCGGAGCCGTTGGAAGCGATGGATACCGAGGGTTCACAGATGGTGGTGGCAGCGACGCGTTTCTCAGTGGAAACGGGTGCGCCGCTGGTGGATGTTCTTCTGTCCTGTGCTCGTAGCCTCAACGAGTTGGAAGAGGCTGTGGCAGCGCAGAGAATCGCCTTTGCGGGCCCTCGCCTGTCATCCCGGGTTCTCACTGCACTTCCGGTGGTTGGCATTCTTGGCGGAGAGGCTCTGGGTGCAGCGCCTCTGACCTGGTTCCTTTCTGGTTTAGTGCCCTCTTTGGTGGGTTCTACCGGGGTGGTTCTGGGTGTTGCCGGACACTTGGCTAGTCAGCGCCTCATCAGTAACGCTGCTGGTAGAGCACAGGACGAGCTACGGGCGCCCGTACTCTGCGATCTGATGGTCTCCGGATTGCGAGGCGGGGGCGGGATACCTTCCGTCCTCGAGTCACTGGGCTCTTCGCTCCAAGAGCCGACTTACGGACGGATCGCGCGGGAGCTGTTGCTTGGCGCGCGTTGGGACGAAGCCTGGACTCCCTGCCCTCCGGATGGTGGACTCCTTGAACGTGCGCTGCGGCCAGCGTGGGAGGACGGGGTTTCCCCCACACCTCTCCTTGAGCAGGTCGCTGGTGATTCGCGGCGTAAAACCGTTAGCCAGGCCAAGGAGGCTGCTGAGCGCCTCGCAGTGAAGCTGGCTGTTCCCCTGGGTCTCCTGCTATTGCCCTCATTCGTTTTGCTGGGTTTGGTTCCGATTGTCTTCTCCTTGCTGGGCAGTCAAACGCTCCTGGGTGTGGGTTGAATCCACAGGACGAGGAATCTGGTGTTGTCAACAGATTTGCTTTGAGGTGGTGGATTCTGGATCTGCGTTCAGCAATGGTTACCCCACGGCACGGTTGAGCTAATCGGCTCAAAGAAACGAAAGAAGGGGAAACAAAATGAAACTACCGGTACCGAACAACATGGTGGGGCGTCCATCAGAAGACTCCCTTGTGCGGCTGCCAGAGTCGGCATTTGCCGTCGTGGCGGCCCCGGATGCGGAGGAAGGATCGACGACTGTTGAGTACGCCCTGGGCGCAGTTGCAACCGCAGCATTTGCCGGTCTCTTGCTGGCGGTGCTGAAGAGTGGTGGCGTTAAGGGCATGCTCACCAGCATCATCCAGTCCGCATTGTCTCTGTAGGAGTCAGGCGGTGGCGCGGCGTCAGGTATCTTTGCGAACTCGTCCTCGGCGCGAAGAGAACCCCAAAAATCACCATGAGGAAGGGATGGTTACCGTTGAGACCGCTCTGTCCCTGGGTGGGGTGGTCTTTGTGGCCTTGGCTCTGATTGTGGCTGTTTCGGTTGCGGGTCTGCACGGGGAGGTGTGCCAGGTTGCCCGGGATGCTGCAAGGGCACATTCCTTGGGCATGGCCGACATGGGCCCAACAGCTGTGACCCGGGTGGACGTTGCGGTTCAGGTTAGTGACGCGGGCTCATGGATAACTGCTAGGGCATCGGCAGCACCATTCCAGGTCGGTCCCTGGCAGGCTCCGGCTGTGAGGTGTGAAGTCACGGGGGTAAAGGAACCATTTGTTGGCGGCCTCGGCGGTGGATAAGAAGGAAATGTCCCCTCTGACCGGTGCTCTTGCTCGGCGCAGCTCGGTGAGCCCGAGGACGCGTGCCATTGACACGGGTGACACCACAGGCGGTGAGGAGGGTTCTATGACCATCTGGTTTGCCGGTTTCTCGGCCGCCCTGGTGGTGGTTGCCCTCCTCATCTCTTCGGTGACCGCCGTGTGGTCGGCCAAGACTCACGTGCAAGCGGTTGCGGACATGGCTGCTCTAGCCGGGGCAGACATCTCCTCAGTTGCGGTCTTTGAGGCTGCACCCACGCGGAGTTTGCCGTGTGCTCAGGCGGAAGAGGTCGCCAAACGCAACGGGGCGGTTCTCAGTGAATGTTGGGTCACCGACGCGGACACCAGGGTCGTGGTCCAAAGACCCGTGTCCCTGTTTGTCTTCACCACAGCCGTCTCGGCAAGGGCCCGCGCTGGCCCCTCGCCAAACTGGTGAGAGCGGCACGCGCTCAATTTCTCCTCAGACAAGGGAGCGTGTCGAGGCCGCCATGACAGAGCTCGGCTATCACCCCAATGCCAATGCACGAGCCCTTGCCTCGAACCGCGCCAACGTCATCGGCCTGATTCATGCAGGCATCCCCGGTTGAGATGTGCCAGAACTGGGCGCGCATTGGGTTGCGCTATCCATTCAACGAGTTCCGTGCATGCTGGAACATGGCTGGACAGCCCCTGGGTCAGCGCCTTGCTGATAAGCCTCCCATGTGGGGTCTGCTGGGGCTGGGATCGCTGATTCCGGAGATGCTGGCACAGTCCATGATGGGTTACGCCATTGTCTGCCCCGACATGATTGGGGGTGGCGAAATCAATGCGATGGAAGACCAGTCGAGCGTCGACCAGGAGTTCTTTGTCCGCTACGCCCAGTTGGCTGCACTGTCACCGATGATGCAGTTCTCTGTTCTGCCCTCCCGCGTCCTCGACGAAACGCACTACCGCGCGGTCAGGAATGCAGTTGAGACACGTGAACAGATGATGCCGGTCATTCTGGGGCTCGCCGAGGAGTCGACCCGAAGCGGGGAGCCAGTCATTCGTCCGCTCGCCTACGAGGACGCCTCGCTTGCGGACATCACCGACCAGTTCATACTTGGTTCGGACTATGTGGTGGCACCTGTGCTTGAGAAGGGCGCGACAGTTCGCAGCGTCACGCTGCCGGACGGTTCCTGGCAACAGCTCGGTACAGAGGGCGAACCTATTGGCGGACGCCAAACCATCACCGTTCCCGTCACCTTAGAGACACTGCCGGTCTTTGAGCGGGTGCGTTAGCCGTCAGCCGGCAGACCCTCGCGTCACCTTGACGTGCCATTCCTCCGGCCCCTCCTGAAGGTATTCAACGTCGATCGGGAATCGACCCTCAAGCTCCCGCAGTAGGGGAACCGGGGCGTGTGGTGCGATAAGGACGAGGGCGTCCCCGGGCGCGATTGCGTCGAACGCCCCGTGAATGGTGGCGTGGCGGATCTGGTGTGGGATGGTGCGAACGTCGAGCACAGGTGTGCTCACATCAGTGTGTCCGCACGCGCATCCGCCTGGCTTCTGGCTGGCAATCTCAATGTTCTCAGGCACTTCTGTTCCTCACACTTATCGACTTGGGAAGCTGATGCCGCCACCATACATCTAAACGACAGGTGTCGTACAGTTGTGTTCAAGTGGGCTTTCACTGCCTTTCCTGCGTGCTAGCCGTGATCCGCGCGTACGATCGAATGGTGGGCAGTAACGCCACTACCCGGCGTTTCTGCCCAGTTCAGTTGAGACGCAAGGCAAAGGAGCCAAAGTGGGAGTATATGTAGTTACCGGCGCAGCCTCCGGTATGGGGCGAGCAGCAGTTGAGCAGTTGCGTTGGGAGGGTCACCGCGCCATCGGTGTTGACCTACACAATGCCGACGTGATCGCCGACCTGTCGACCGAGGACGGTCGCCGCCACGCAATTGAAGAGATCTATAAGTCAGCCGGGAACCGCCTTGATGGTGCTGTTCTTGCTGCTGGTCTTGGACCAATCCCGGGTCGTGAAGAACTGATCGCGAAGGTCAACTTCCTCGGTGTGGTTGAGCTGCTGGAAGGAATCCATGATCTTCTCGCAGCAGCAGGCAACGCCAAAGTTGTCATCTTCTCTTCGAACTCCACCACCACTGTTCCGGGTATCCCCAAGGAACTGATTGCAGCCTTCAAGGCAAGGGACATGGACTCAGTCCTAGCGATTGGTGAGGCTGCTGGCCCAGACGCCTTCCCGAACTTCATGTATGCCGGTTCAAAGATCGCTATCACGCACTGGATGCGCACGATAGGCGTCACGGAGGAATGGGCAGGGCGCGGCATTCGCGTCAACGCCCTAGCGCCGGGTGCGGTTCGCACGCCTCTGATCGACAAGCAGCTGGCTGACCCGGAGCTTGCCAAAGCCATCAAGTCGTTCCCAATCCCAGTGCGGGAGTTCGGTAAGCCTGAGGAAGTCGCCAAATGGGTCATCTTTATGTTGTCCCCGGCCGCTAACTTCCTGTGTGGCTCTGTCATCTTCCTAGACGGTGGTACCGACGCTTACTTCCGTGCGGATGACTGGCCTCAGCCGCTACCGGCTGACGAAATGCCACGCTACATCCAGAAGATGCAGGAGTTCAACGCGGCTAAGCCCGAGTAACACCAAGTGGCGCCGCGCCTATCCAACTGTGATCTGGCGTGGCGCCATCGCCTCCATCTGTGCCATGACCTGCAGCACTGCTTCCGGCGCGCGGTCCGGCGGGTACTTGTACTTGCGTAGCAGCCGTTTCACGTTGGCTCGCAGCCGCGCCTTGACGTCTTCCCGCACCGTCCAGTCGGTCCGCACATCTTTCCTCATGGTGTCGACCAGCTCCCGCGCAATTTGTGCAAGGACGCCACCGCCAAGCACATCAACCGCGGACTCATTTTGGGCAATGAGGTCGTAGAAGGTCAGCTCGTCTTCTTCCAACGGAGGGTCAAACTGCTCGCCACGTTTCGCCTCTTCGATGATGTCATCCGCCATCTCCGCCATTGCCGCAATGACTTCCGCGGCGGTGAGCTGCTGGTTGGCGTAGCGGTTCATCAACTCATTGACACGCTCTGAGAAGACCTTCTTGCGGACCTCGTTGTATTTGGTGACCTTTCCGGATTCGGCGAGTAGCGTCGCCTTCAATGCCTCAATCGCCAGCTCCGCCTTACCGCGTTGCATGACCTCTTCGCTCCACTCACCCCTCAGAGCGTCAAGACGAGGACGTTCCAGGCCGGCCTCCTTATAGATGTCGATGACACCTTCGGTCGAGGTCGAAGTGACGATGATGTCCCCAAGCAGCCGTCGCACATCCTCTGGCAATGGTTCACCACGGGCGATCCGGTCCTGTGCTTCCAGCTTCGCCATCCACACACGCACTTCTTCATAGAACCGCACTTCGTGGCTGATCGGCTCCATCTCAGGCATGTTCGCAGCAATCGCGTAGGCCCGCGCAAGGCCTGAGGCAATCGCCTTGAACTTCTCAGCAACCAACCTCTTGTTGGGCCGCTGCGGATCAATGTTGCCGGGAGTCTTTGGGGACAGCAGCATGGTCGCTACCTGTTGGATGGCCCGTATCCATCCTCGTTTTGGATCCTGGTTAACCAGTGCTTTCCACTCCGTACCGACCAGGGCGCGTAACTCTTCTACCGCGTCCATCGCAACTTCAGCGGCTTCTGCAGCAGTGGTTCCACTCCCGCGGGCCCCTCCCTTGTCTGTGGTCTGCGTCCATTCCTTCATCGCGGCAGCAAGGTTGTCGGTAACCGGCGCATACGCGACCAGCAGCCCGTCATTCTTGCCTCGATAGGTGCGGTTGACGCGTGCCAACGTCTGCATTAGCAACGCACCCTTGAGGGGGCGGTCCAGGTAAATGGTGTGCAGCGGTGGCGCATCAAACCCTGTGAGCATCATGTCTTTGACGATGACCAGTTCCAGTTCATCATCAATGTCCTTGATGCGGTTCTTCACCGCCTTCGACTGGCTGGGACGCAGCACATGCTGACGGATAAGCGGCTTATCAGAGGCGCTTCCCGTGTAGACAACCTTGACAACACCCTTGTCGGGAGCCTCGTTGTGCCATTCAGGCCGCAGCGCAATGATCTCTTCGTAGAGTTTCGCCGCATTCTCCCGCGTCGAACACACCACCATCGCCTTGCCGGGCCCGCCAATGAACGGCTGCATCAGATCACGACGCACCTCCCAGTGTTTTACGAGGTCGCCAGCCAGTTCTTTGAGCCGCTGCGGAGACCCGTACACGGTGTTGAGCACCGCCACGCTCTTCTGTAAGCGGTCCCGATCGGCCTCATCCAAAGACTCAGTAGCCTCTTCAGCAGCGTCGTCGATGTCTGCATCCCGCACACCTTCAGCACGTTCCAACTTGATGAGCCGCGGCTCAAACGCTACCGGCACCGTCGCCCCATCTTCGACAGCCCGAAGGAGGTCGTAGGTGTCGATGTCATCCCCAAACACCCGTCGCGTATCGCGCTCGCCCTCGGCAATGGGGGTCCCGGTGAATGCGATCAGTGTCGCGTGGGGGAGCGCTGACTTGAGGTGGGCCGCATACCCGTCAATGTTGTCGTAGTGACTGCGGTGCGCCTCATCAACAATGACAATGATGTTGCGCCGGTCAGACAGCAGTGGATGCCTCTGTCCCGCAGCCTTCTCGTCTTCGGTCAGCCCGAACTTCTGCAGGGTCGTGAAGTAGATTCCTCCGGTGCGTCTCTGCGCCAACTCTTCACGCAGCGCCGCCCGACTCACTACCTTCTGCGGCTTTTCTGGCAACAGCGTGCTGGAGGAAAAAGAGTCGGAGAGCTGGTTATCCAGTTCCGTCCTGTCAGTAATGACAATGATGGTGGGGTTCGCAAGTCTGGGGTGGCGCATCACCTTGGCGGTGAACAGCTCCATCTCCATCGACTTGCCGGACCCCTGCGTATGCCACACCACCCCCGCGCGACCGTCGGAATCCACCGCCCGCACAGTACTGTCGATCGCCTTCTTCACGGCGAAGTACTGGTGGGGTTTGGCAATCCTCTTCAGCAAACCTTTCTCGGACGCATCGAAAGCAACGTAGTCCCGCTGCACTTCGCCGAACGTCTCTACGTTGAGTAGACCGCTAACTAAGAGTTCGAGGTCGGATGCCCGCACCCCGTGATACCCCTCGTCCACCAGTTCGCCGTGCTCATCCACGTTCCAACGTGCGAAGTGGTTCCACGGGGTGAAGGGCGTTCCGTACCGGGCTGTCACCCCGTCACTTGCCACCACCAGAACTGCAAACCTGAATGCCATAGGGAACTCAGCAACGTACGTTTGCAACTGGTCAAACGCCATCTCAGCGCTGGTTGCCTCATCCCCGGAGCGCTTCAGTTCCACGACACTCAGCGGCAACCCATTGACGTAAAGCACCGCGTCAAAGCGGCGCGAGTACTCCCTGTCCGCCACCGTCACCTGGTTGACTGCCAGATAGCGGTTCTTCGCGACGTCAGCAGAAATGAACCGTATCGTCGGTGTCACCTGCTGCCCGGACTCATCAATGTAAGTGATCCCGCGATATCCGGAGACGAGGACGGAATGCAGCCTGTAGTTCTCCGTGATCCCATCCTGCGATTGAGGTGCCAGCACCTCTGCTGCAGCCTGGCGCAGGTACTCTTCAGGCACTTCTGGGTTCAGATTTCGCAGCGCTGCTGCCACACTTCCGTGCAGCACAATGTCATCCCATGATGTTCGCTCACCTGACCCTGGAGCCACCGACGCACCGGCAGCAACAGACCAACCGGACTCTTCCAGCCAGTCCAACATCAAGTGCTCAAGCGCGTCCTCACTGAACAACACCGTCACCTCACACCACCTCTTCCACACGCGACGAGGCCGCCCTCACCGTAATCCGCCCACTCATCAACAGGGGCAGTAGTTCATCGCGGGTGGAGGCGAGGATTTGGTTTTCGCGCTCGGCGGCGAGGGCTAGATCCCAGAGTGCAGTGCCCTGCAGATTGAGAGCGCTAGTCACGGTAGGCCAAGCGACATCCTCGTCTAGGTGATGGCGTTGGATGTGCCCCATCGTCGTTGCCTTGTTTGACGCGACAAACTGGAAGTAAGGCATCTTTGTCTCCACCGCGCTTGCAACCGCCCAGAGTGGAACACCCTCCGCAGGGATCACTTTGAAGATGTGTTGGTTCAGTATGGACTCTTCGCCAAACCAGCGAGAAGTTGTCAGTGAGCCAGACCAAGACATCAGAAAGTCACCTGCCCTGACTACCTGATCGTCTTTGACTTCCAGGTCTGTGCGGACCGTTGTGTCAGAAACGCCCTGGTTCATCTCTACGATTCTGACCACTGGTCGTCCGTTCCCGGAAGCACCTTTCGTGAACGCTCCACCATTTATAAATGCTGCGAGGGAGGACAGGAGGACATGGTGTGCATCTCGAGTTGCCTTGCCCCAGATGGCAGCACGAAGAGTATCAGCGGTGTCGATCGTCCGGCGGTTGGCCGCGATCTTGTCGTCCAACGCCCCAAGGACCTCTGCGATGGCACGTTGCGTTTCGAGCGGTGGTAGGGGAATTTGGACTTGCTCAATGAGGGAGGGGCTCGTGTTTGCTTGGGCTGAGCCGAAGGCAGTACGAACAATCTCTTGCCGAACGGGGGTCGTGCGGAGTGTGTAGAAGAAGAAGAGAGGGTCAGCCTTCGTGGAATCAACTGTGAAGAGTCCTACTCGCTGGTTCAAGACCAGTGGTGAGTCTGTGATTATTCGTGCTACGCGCCCCACGTCCCCCGTCATGCTGATGACGATGTCTCCTTGCTGGAGCAAGAAGCGTCCGATGGCCTGTGAATCTTCCATGGATACGAACGCTGGGGCAGTATCCAGATCAATGTACCCGTTCTTCACGTTTGCAATCTTGACGGCAGGGACACCATCGGGGGTCCACTGGTCTGAACGGAAGGGATGGCCAGAAGTCACTTTGGCGACGGATCCAATTCTCGCTCTGCGAGGAGTTGTCACGCGAGCCTCCCCATCTGCTCCCGCACCACGGTGTCAAGGCGGGAGGACTCGTTGAGGGCTTCGGTTAGGGCGTCGGTGAGGCGGGTGATCTTGTCGTCGATGGGTTCGTCGTCCTCGGGGGCTTCCGGCATGCCGACGTAGCGGCCGGGGGTTAGTGCCCAACCGGCATCTTCGATCTCTTGCAGTGTGGCGGATTTGGAGAAGCCGGGAACGTCCTCGTACTCACCTTCCGCAGAGTCCCTGCCGCGCCAGGTGCGGTAGGTGTTGGCAATGGTGTCGATGTCGTCCTGGCTGAAGGTGCGCTCCACCCGGTCAACCATGTGGCCCATTTCGCGGGCGTCGATGAACAAGACTTCACCCTGACGGTCGATGTTGCCCTTGGTGCCGATGCCCTTGTCCTTGGCGAAGAACCAGACGCAGACAGGGATCGCGACGCTGCGGAACAGGTTCGGGGGCATAGCGATCACGCAGGAAACCACGTCGTCTTGAAGCATGGCTTTGCGAATATCGCCCTCGCCCCCCGTGTTGGAAGCCATGGTGCCGTTTGCCATCACCACGGCCGCTTCACCCTGAACGCTGAGTTTGCTAAGGATGTGCTGCATCCAGGCGTAGTTGGCGTTGCGGACCGGGGGGACGCCGTAACGCCAGCGGGAATCCTCTTCGGAGCGAGCCCAATCCTTGATGTTGAAGGGTGGGTTGGCAAGTACGTAGTCGGCTTGGATGCCCGGGTGAATGTCACGGGCGAAAGTGTCACCCCAACGGGAGCCCAAGCCCGTGGAGTCAATACCGTGGATGGCGAGGTTCATCTTCGCCATGCGCCAGGTCTGCTCATTGAGTTCTTGACCGTACACCGCGATCTTGGTGGGGTCTTGATCGTGGCGGGTGAGGAACTTTTCAGCCTGAACAAACATGCCGCCGGAGCCGCAGCAAGGGTCGTAAACGCGGCCCTCATCGGGTTCAAGGATTTCCACCAGGGTTTGGACAAGGACGGGGGGAGTGTAGAACTCGCCGCCACGTTTACCTTCGGCTTTGGCGAACTTATCAAGGAAGTACTCATAAACCTCACCGAGCAGGTCTCGTGCTTTCGTGGCGCCCTCGCCGGTGAAGCGTGCGGAGTTGAAGAGGTCAACCAACTCACCCAGGCGGCGCTGGTCAATGTTGTCACGACCAAACATGGTGGGGAGGGTGCCGGCAAGGGCGCGGTTATCGGAAGAGATAGTGCGCATGGCGTGATCGATGATCTCACCGATCGATTGGGCATCCCGCGTGGCGGTGGCGGGAATGCCCTTGGCATTAGCGGAAATGTAGTCCCAGCGGGCCTCCGGTGCGACCCAAAAGACGCCCTCACCAAGGTATTCGTCAGCCTCCTCAAGGGTGTCGGCAAGGTAGTCAGGATCCTCGCCCGCAAGTTCGGCACGTATGGCGTCGCGACGCTCTTCGAAAGCGTCAGAAACATACTTGAGGAAGACCAGGCCGAGAACAACGTCCTTGTACTGACCCGCACCCATCGAACCACGCAGCTTATCGGCAGCCTTCCACAACGTGTCCTTCAGTTCCTTAGAGGTGGTAGCGACCCCATTTCCGGGCGTGGATGGGCGGGACATGGTGTCAGTCATTCGGAGCCTGCTTCGCTGGAGTCTAACGATTCATCTTCTATATTCAGTGTGCCATCGGCAAGGCCATTCAGCAGCTGTTCATGGAGCGTGGCGAGGTTTGCCAGCTCAGCTTCCAGTTCGGCGCGCCTTGCGGCAATGCGCGCAGCCAAGGGGGAAATGAGTTCGGCCGCTTGCGGCGTGACTGGCCGAAGTTGCCAGGTGCCGCGCTCCATGTGAGCTTGGGCGGCGATGTCCTGGCAGACCACTTCTGGGGTGAGGACGCGGCCCAGGTAGGGATCCTCATTGCAGCGGAAGATGCGGGCGGGGGTTTGTACGGCGTTGCCCCCGACCTCGTCAACCATCGCCCCGGTACCGGCCGCGTAGATGACGTCACCGGGTTTGGTGAAGCGTGACCTGGGTGCAACCTTCTCAAGGAGGAGGCGATCGATTGTGCGGGTACCGGGCAGGGAGTTTCCCGCGATTTCCTCGACTCCGAGAACCGGGACGTGACCGGGATTTGGATTGGTGAGGTCATCATCTGGGATCAGGGAGCCGGAGAGGTCGCGCCCTCGAGTCTGCGCGGCTTCGGAGAACGGGACGGTAACCCGGTCGGACTCGGTGGCGATAAGGGGAGTGTCTCCCATGATGCCGTCATCGAGTTGCCAGATGAGAGCCAAACGTTCACCACCGTCAACAGGTGGCAGCAGGTCTGGGGTCAGTGAAAGGGACTCGCGACGCAGTAGATACCTAGATGCGCGGACAGCACTGTTGAGAAAGGCGTGCACTGTGATGGACCCATCACCGTCGAGGGCGGCGACCAGGTCCGAAGCCAAGGAGTTTGCTCCGACAGACGTCACGGGCGCGCAGGAGTGTGACGACGTGACCGTGAGCTTGGATTGAGGGGAGCCGAATGCCCATAGTCCCAAACGAAGCCGTGTTTGGGTGCGGCTCAGACCGCGGGGAAGTTCTGTAATGTAGCGAAGGCGTTCGGTGTAATCAGGGTGTGGGGTGAGCAGGTTGCGCCGTCCCGGAGCGCCCGCGCTGTCCAGCAGTAGCCGGGTTGGTCCAATCACAAGCAGTTGGTCATCAAGATCAAGGTCTTCAACCAGGTCCTCAATGTCATTGAAGAACGTGCCAGAGGCTGGATCGAAGGCGACGTAAAGGTGGGTGGTTGGCTCAGAGCCGCGCAGGGCGTCCTCGAAGTTGATCAGCGTTACGCCTTTGGCAACCAGACGGCGCCAAGCCAGAAGTTGCGAAGGGGTGGGTGAAGCCAGTTCTTCGGTGACCACATATATGTGGTCATCTTCCGTCAACAGGTCAGCGAGAGCGTTGACAAGAAGGAGTGCAGCGGTGCCGTGAGGTGCGAGGACGCGTGAACCGGAACGCATCACCTCACTGAGGATTTCAGCTAGAAACGCTTCCGCTTGGGCAGTGAAGGTTTCCCGATTTAGCTCAGGATTGCGCAACCGCTCTTTGCTGTAGAAACCATCAAGGGCGCCGGTGCCGGAGTAAGCGGCTTCTACCAGTTCATCGATTGCTTGAGCGAGCGCTGGATCTTGCAAGGCCTGTTCAATCTGGGCTGTCGTCAGGACAGGTTGTGCGCCCACGGCCACAGCGGTGTCGACGGCTACTTGTGTCGGTAGGGTCTGGATTGATTCCCCACACAGTTCACTAAGAAGGAGGAGGGCGCTTGTGGTGTTGAGGTCCTCCTGTGCGTCGGCAATAGAGGAAGAGTGCAGCAGGGTTTCAAGGTGGGCATCCGGGTTGTTGCCGTGTCCTGTGCTGCGTAGCCACTGGCCGACTTCGGTTGCGTCAAACTTCAGCTTCGCGTTGTCGAGGGGAGCTGGAAATGGGTTGCCCGAGTCTGCGAAGCGTTTGCGCCACATCGATACCACGGGACGTTTCACCCCAGCCAGATCAGCTATCCCCTGCATGGTGATGGTTGCCATCGTGCCCCCTTTTGTTCGGTTATCTGAGGGTAATGGAAGTCTGCTCGCCTAGGTAGGTGAACAAGTGATAAGAGGGCTTATCGATAGAGGTGGCTGGGAACTGCGGCTAGCGGTCTTAGTGTTGGTCTTTCTGAAGTTTCGACCTCGTCCAACAGGACAACAACCAGTAGGGAGACCTGATGAGTGGCATGGACACGCCAGACCTAGAAGTAAGTGGCGACGCAGTGGCGGTGGTGAACGACGAAGTGGAGGTGGCAGAGGACGGAGCGGATGCAGTTGACGTTGAATGTGAAGGACCCGCGCCCTTCTACAGGCGGAGAAAGTTCTGGGTACTTGCCGCGGTGGTGATGGCGTTGGTTGCTGTTGTGATCATTGGGATTATTGCTGCATTGGGTGCAGCCAAGGAACGGAGTGAGCTGCGGGCTGACGTTGAAGGGGCTTTCGCCGCAGCAGTCACCTCTCACGAAGATGCCCTTCATGAACTGTCAGAGTCACTCTCTAGCGCGAGAACAGCATTGGTGTCTGTGGAGGAGAGCGCTGTTGCGGATCCCTCCACTTTGAGCGACTTATCGGGTGAACTGGAGCGGGCCACTCAGGCTCATGCTGACGCTGAGGACACGACGGTGATTGACATCGAGGGACAGTCGAACGAGGAAGTAGAGGCTTTGACTTCGCGGATAGCCACCGAGACTGAGAGTCTCCGGGCGCAAACAGTTACCCTCGATGCTTTTGTTGTGGCTGTTGAGGACTCAGTTGCAGCCAAGAAGGAGGCTGATGAAGAAGCGCGGATTGCCGCAGAGAAGGAAAGGCTTGAAGCTGAGATTGCGCAGAAGAAGAGTGCCGCGCAGCCTATTGGCTACGAAGATCTGTTCAGAGCCGGGGACACGCTGATCGGTCAGTACTTCCGGTTTGAAGGCAAAATTGTCCAGACTCTTGGGGCATCAGGGACAACAAGCGGCTATCGCATCAACATCACAGCAGACCAGGGATACTCCAGGGTCTTCTGGGAAGACACCGTGATGCTCATGGTGTCCGGGGAGACGCCACAGAAGCTACTTGAAGACGACATCGTTTTGTTCACTGCAGCATCTGCTGGTTTGACCAGCTACACGAGTGTCTTAGGGGCGACGATAGAGCTGCCGCTCCTCACGGCGGAAGGCTCTGACTTGCTGGTGACAGGTCGTGACGGGTAACCGCTTGGATGAGGCGACTGCGCCGCATCGGGGAATGGGTCCGCGTTGGTGGTCACATCGGTGCTAACCCAGAGTTTGTCGCGGGGCTGCTGGCCGATGCATGATTGCCGCTAACTTCACTGTTGTGGCGTGAAATCCGGCAAAATAACAGCGAAACGGCGCCACAGCAGTGAAGTTAGCGGATTTGCCCCCGCCGGCCCGGGCGGGCAGCTAGCGGGTACCCGGGCTGCGGTCTGTCAGGAACGTCAGAAGGGCCAGAGCGCCGCGCTTTGAGAGTGGCTCATTGCGGTTGCCACACTTGGGTGACTGGATGCAGGACGGGCACCCGTCCTCGCACGGGCAGTCTTCAACGACCTGGGCAGTCATCTTGATCCACTCGGTGGCGTGGCGGAATCCGTACTCCGCATAACCGGCGCCGCCGCGCAGGGCATCGTGGACAAACACGGTCGGGAGGTTCGTTTGGCTGTGTTCCGCAATCGACAGTCCCCCCAGGTCCCAACGGTCACACGTCCCCACCAGGGGCAGCATGCCAATTGCGGCATGTTCGGCTGCGTGTAGCGCCCCGGGCACATCCGGGCCATCAATGCCCGCGACGGTGAGCGCCCCCGGCTTCAGCGTGTACCAGGTTGACATGGTTGGCAGGATGCGCTGCGGCAGAGACAGTTCGTAGTTGGCAATGAATTCCATATGAGGAAGGCGAAGAAGGTCGTAGTCAGTGACCCGGGAGGAAACCTCCACTTCGCCGACGTGCCATTCCACCAAGCCGTCCTCGGACGTCCAAGTCCGGGTCTCTTTGAGGATCTTAACGTCGGAATGGCGCCCAGTTCGGGTTCGCAGTGGGGTGGAAACACGTTCCACCACTGCCACACGCTGGGGGCGACGCCCCTCGCCAGGTGCGTTCACTCCAGAGAGTTCGAGGACGTGGAACGTCTTGCCCTGGTGGATGTAGATCGCGTCGGGAAAGACCTCAGCATCAGCCTTGTCCTCGGGGACTGTGCCAATAACGGCCCCAGTTTTGATGTCAACAACCTGGACGTCCCCGCCGCCGCCGCGAATATCGGTGAGGTCGTGAGGGTTTGTGGTCAGCGAGTAGTTCCAGTGCCAGCCGGTTGGTCGTTTCCACAGGTAACCCTGCTCAGAGAGGGCGTCCAGCAGTGCGGTGCTGGTGAGGCCAAACAGCTGTAGGTCTTCTTCTTGGAGCGGCTTCTCTGCCGCTGCCGCACAGAGGTGGGGTGACAAAACGTAAGGGTTCGTCAGGTCGAGGACGTTCGCTTCCACTTCGGCGAGGGCCTCGTCAGCGTGGTGCACCAGGTAATTATCCAAAGGGTTCTCACCAGCAATGAAAACACTGACACCGCTGCGGCCAGCGCGGCCCGCGCGTCCAACCTGTTGCATAAGTGAGGCGCGGGAACCGGGCCACTCACAGGTGATGGTGGCGTCGAGGCCGGAGATATCGATACCGAGCTCCAAGGCATTTGTGGTGACAACGGCCTGTAGGACGCCCTCACGCAACTGCTTTTCCAGTTCGCGCCTCTCCTCGGGCAGATACCCGCCGCGGTAAGGACTGACCCTGTGAGCCCGTGACGAACCCATCCGCTCCAGGCGATCTTGGGTTTGTGATGCCACGGCCTCGGCCCCGTAGCGGGAGAGAACGAACGTCAGCATTCGGGCGTCCCGCTCAATGAAGGCGGCCGCAAGGTTCGCTGCCTCAGTCCACGGGCTGATGCGCAGGGCGGGAATGGGGTAAGCGGGCGCATTCTCATCACCCGCGTACTCAAGTTTGGTTTTCTCTGCTGGGCTGAGGGCGGGCTGCCAGAACGCCAGGGTCTTAGGCGCAGCGGGTGACCCGTCGTTGGTAATCGCTGCGACATTGTCTGCGCCGACCATCCGCTGTGCCAGCTCTTCTGGATTGCGCACTGTCGCGGAAAGCATGATGACCTGCGGGTCTGCGCCCAAGCTCCGCGCGATGCGGAGCAGGCGACGCAGAATCAGCGCAACGTGTGAACCCGTGACACCCCGCCAGTAGTGCAGTTCGTCAACCACGATGTAACGCAGCGAACGCAGGAACCGCGTCCACCTTTCATGGCCGGAGAGAAGAACGTGGTGAACATAGTCCGGGTTGGAAAGGACAACGTCAGCGTGGGCCCGCGCCCACTTCTTCACCTCGGTGGCAGTGTCACCGTCAGCGGCGGAAATGTGTATCGGCTCTGATAAGAGTGCTGCCACCTTGTTGAGGGATTCCAACTGGTCGGCACCCAGAGCCTTGGTCGGGGCGAGGTAGAGGGCTGAAGGCCTGCTGCGGTAGCCCGCAAGCGACGTGTCGCCAGCAGTGTCCATGAGGTCGGAGAGGATTGGCACCCAAGCCGGCAACGACTTGCCAGATCCTGTGCCCGTCGCGATGACAACGTGCTTTCCGGCATGGAGCTGGTTGAGAGCCTCTTCCTGGTGGGACCACAGAGAGCTGGCGCCACCGGCGCTGTATGCGCTGACGACTTCGGGGTGAATGAAGTCGGGCCACGGCGCCCGCGATGCGCTTCTGCCGGGGATCTCTTCAACGTGGAGCAGCCTCTGGTCCCGCGCTCCGGCAGTGCGGAGGTAGTTGACTAGGGTGGAGGGTTGGCGAGAGGAAGCGTCGCTCACTGGTCGCTTTGCATCTGCTCATATGCCCATTGCACGTAGTCGATTGCTTGCGCGCAACACGGTAGTGCATGGGCAACTTCTTCATCGAGCTGCAAGTCGGAGAGCCCATGGCGGCAGTGAATGACCATGTCTGCGACAACGGTGAACGAATCATCCTTCTTACGATCAACGTAAGCGGTTGGAAAGTGGCGGAATCTATTCCAAGAGTTGACGGCCCGAAACAGGCTGCGGGCGGAGCTCTGTGGGTCTGGATCCCAGTTTGACCGAACAGAAAGGTAGTCGCGGCGCCCAAAAAAGGAAATGCTATAGGTCCGTTCACCGACCTGCACCGTACCGCCCTCGTCTGCAACACCGCTGAGGTCGGGCTGCGGCTCAAGTTTTGCGAGTGCTGCCTTCACTCGGGACATCGACACGGGGTACGGGTCTTCCTTGCCTTCGGGCGCGGAGTGCAGCGTCGTCTCAGTCATCGTCTCTCACCCCCGCCTGTGCGATTGCGGATCCCTCAAACTCTTGGAAGAAAGAGGTGAGGACCAGGAAGGCATGTTCTAAGAAGTCATTGAACTGGGCTTCACTCAAACCCGATGTAATGAGACGACATGTCTCAGCCCCCACGGTGTACTTCCCGGGCGTCTCAAGAGCCTCGATGTATGCCTTTGGGAAGGCGCGATTCCGGTTGGACATGGTGACGAAGTAGCCCAGTTGGACCAGGTCCTCATCTGCGGTGTAAGTCCTAGTGGAGGTGCCTTTGAAACAAAGAATCTTCCCGCCCTCGACCGTCCCGCACACAACGTGGGTGGCTTGCACCTGCTGCCACAGGCCGGAGCCAACCTCTTGGAAAGGCATGTGTAGAGAGTCGAATGCACCCCGAATCCGTTGCATACTTACTGGACGTGGTGTTGGCATTCTTCCCCCTTCCCATTTCGTCAGTCACACCACACTAACGCTATTGGGTGGAAGATTCAGTAGGTAGCGAACAGTAAATGGTTGGGAGATTGAGGTGTCGGATCAGAGTCGGGAGCAGTACATCGCTACCTTTGCTCGACGCGTACTGCGCTTTCGCGTCCTCGGAGTAGTCGCGGCGGTGGTGTCCGTTGTCGCGCTCGCGTACCTCTCGCTCTTCACGGTAACAGGGCAGTGGTTGGACACCCTGATCATGTACTCATTCCAGGCGCACATGCCGTTCCAAGACGTGGCGCGGACAGTTCTGCACACACTGGCTTCCATACCTGCACTTTTGCTGTTCGCGCTGATCCTGATAGTCACGGTGTTGTTGAGGAAGCGGTTTGCCCTGTTGGTGCGCGTCGTCGCTCTGCTTGTTGTGTCGAACGGTGCGACGCAGATGCTCAAGTACCTTTTGGTTCGACCCGACATGGAAGTGGGTCATTCTCTGGCGAACTCGTTCCCATCCGGTCACGTCACCCTGGCCACCTCCGTGGGCTTGGCTCTGATTGCCGCGGTTCCGCAGAGGTGGAAGTCAGTTGCAGGTGGGGTTGCGTGGGTGGCGATCGCATTCGTTGGGGTGACGGTGCTTTCTTTGGGGTGGCATCGCCTCAGTGACGTACTGGCCGGGACCCTGGTTGCAACGGCAGTGGCGCTGTTGGTTGTGCCGTCGGAGTGGCGACCGTTCAACGACCACTTCCGAGGGCGTTCTCCTGCTGTCTTGGCGTGGTTGGCCCTGGTGGTTTCTGCCATTGGCGTGGCGCTGATGGCATGGAGGTCGAGGACGGAAATAGGCCAACCGGTTAGTGCGATGCAGATCACAGAGTTAGCTGTCACGGTGCAGCCCGGAGTGTTTCTTGCCGTGTTATCAACAGTTCTAATCTTTGCAGTTTCGGCCCTGAGTGTGCTTGGTGTGGACCACCTGGCAGGAAATTAGGGTTGCAGACCAAGGTCCTAGGACCTTGTGGAATTGGTGTGCACACTTTTGGACAAAAACACGATATGTAGTGTCTCCCCGCGTGTCGCACACTATATGTAGTGGTGTAGCGCTAGTTTGGGTTCTGGCAGAGGGCCGGGATTTAGCCCAAAACTTCCACAAAAAGATCATTCTGTAGCGACCTTGCGTGTGCTTTACGCAGATCGTGTCCACTGAACAGGAGCCGACTATGGCAGGCACCAATGTTGATGCACTGACAACGATTGATGAGTACTTGGGGCGTTCCGACTGGCGCGTCAACGCCAACGCCAACCAGGGATACTCGCTGGGGGGAATGATCCTCAACGTGGCGGGGAAGATGATCGCCAACTACTGGCTAGAGAAGTGCTACCAGCCTGAAGCTTCTGTCGCGCACCGCAGCGGGGCTTTGCACATCCATGACCTCGACATGTTTTCTGGCTACTGCGCCGGTTGGTCCCTGCGACGCCTGCTGGAAGAAGGCTTCAACGGCGTTCCCGGCGCTATCGCGTCATGCCCGCCGAAGCACTTCTCCTCAGCCTCAGGGCAAATCGTCAACTTCCTGGGCACCCTGCAGAATGAGTGGGCAGGTGCGCAGGCATTCTCATCCTTCGACACCTACATGGCGCCCTTCGTTCGACTGGACTCCATGACGTACGAAGAGATCCGCCAGAATATGCAGGAACTGATCTTCAACCTCAACGTTCCAAGCCGGTGGGGAAGCCAGTGTCCGTTCACCAACCTAACGTTTGACTGGACTTGCCCCAGCGACCTTGTCGACGAACACCCGCTGATCGGCGGGGAAGTTTGCGACTTCACATACGGTGACCTGCAGGCCGAAATGGACCTGATCAACCAGGCTTTCATGGATGTCATGCAGCAGGGAGATAGCGAAGGGCGTATCTTCACCTTCCCAATCCCCACCTACAACATCACCAAAGATTTCGAATGGGACAGCCCCAATGCCGATCGGCTCTTCGCGATGACGGCCAAGTACGGACTGCCCTACTTCCAGAACTTCATCAACTCCGACCTCGACCCCGGAATGATTCGTTCGATGTGCTGCAGACTGCAGCTGGACCTGCGCGAACTGCTGAAGCGGGGTAACGGCCTGTTCGGATCCGCTGAACTCACGGGATCCATCGGGGTTGTCACCATCAACCTGGCGCGACTGGGATACGAATACAAGGGGGACGAGGGCGGATTTATCACGGAACTTGACCGCCTCATCGACATTGGTGCCGCAACACTGGAAACCAAACGTGAAGTCATTCAGGAGCAGATGGACGGGGGGCTTTTCCCCTTCACCCGCCACTACCTGGGCACGCTCGACAACCACTTCTCAACACTTGGTGTCAACGGGATGAATGAGGCGATCCGCAACTTCACGAACGACCTCGACGACATCACGACCCCGGCGGGGCACGCGTTCGCGGTCCGCGTCCTCGACCACGTTCGCGACCGCATGGTGGAACTGCAAGAGTCCACAGGACACATGTACAACCTTGAGGCCACACCAGCTGAGGGCACCACCTACCGCTTCGCGAAGGAAGACCGCAAGCAGTACCCCGACATCATCCAGGCGGGAACATACGACCAGCCCTACTACACCAACTCGTCACAGTTGCCCGTTGGCTACACGGATGACCCGTTCCAGGCGCTGATGGAGCAGGAAGAGCTGCAAGGGAAGTACACAGGCGGCACCGTCCTCCACCTCTACATGGGTGAACGCATGACCAGTGGCGAGGCTTGCAAGGAAATGGTGCGCCGCTCACTGACGGCCTTCCGACTGCCCTACATCACGATCACGCCGACATTCTCGATCTGCCCGCGCCACGGATACCTTGAGGGCGAACAGCCCACCTGCCCAAAGTGCGCCACCCAGTTCCCCGACCGGGAACCCCAAGAATGTGAGGTATGGACGCGGGTCATGGGGTACTTCCGCCCCGTCTCCTCATTCAACATCGGCAAGAAGGGCGAGCATGCGGAACGCGTCCCGTTCAAGGAGGTCGCCTTCGCTTGAGCGAACTCAACATCGCCGGATTCGTCCCCTTCTCAACGGTCGACTGGCCGGGAAAGCTCGTTGCGGTCGTGTTTCTCCAGGGGTGCCCCTGGAGGTGCCCGTACTGCCACAATGCGGAAATCCTTGATCCACGGGCCAGTGGGTCTGTCGAGTGGGGGGACGTCCTCGACATTCTCGACTCTCGCGTTGGGCTCCTTGATGGGGTTGTTTTTTCAGGGGGAGAGGCACTCATGCAGGCGTCCTCCGGCGCGCTTGCGGAAGCCCTGAAGCAGGTACGAGGACGGGGGTTCCTCACGGGACTTCACGCGGGCGGTGCCTATCCGAGGGCGCTTCAAGCCCTGCTTGAGGACGGTTTGCTTGACTGGGTCGGCCTCGACATCAAAGCGTTGCCGGAAGACTACCCGCTGGCGACCGGGCGTGGGGGTGGTGACAAGGCTGAAGAGTCGCTGGCCGTCCTCGTCGAACATGGGGAAGTCGACCACGAAGTTCGCCTGACACTGTGGCCGGGATTGGCACCCGGGGGAGACCTAGTCGGGTACGGGCAGCAGGTAGCGGCATGGGCGCGGGAACGGGGGACGAGGACGTTTGCCCTGCAACGCTACCGTTATCCCGCCTCCACTCCACACGCTCTTCCCGAGGTGGGGTGGATGGATGAGGAGGCCCAGGAGCGGCTTGGGGAGCTTGGCTTCGACACCCTGATCATCCGCTGATAGCCGGTTGTCGGGTGGTGGGTGCTGGATCGCGGCTAAGCTGGCTTGTATGAAGCCATTTCTGTTGGTCTCCACCCGTGGGGAAGAAGAAGCCCTTGATAGCGAATACCAGGCCTACCTGCGCGCGTCTGGACTGGAACGTGACGAGCTGCAATTAGCGGAGTTTGACCTGTTGGGTCTGCCACCAATCGAGCCGAAAGACTACGCAGGTGTGTTTGTTGCGGGCTCACCCTACGGAGGGGCATCTGACGACCTCTACGTCTCGCAAACCCAACAGGATGTGCGCGCTGAACTGAGTGATCTCTTCACCCAGCTCCTAGAGGCTGGCACCCCTCTCTTGGCAACAGGCACCGCAATGACGGTTCTTGGTGAAGTCCTTGGCGCAACCGTATCTGCGACCAACGCCGAGTTTGCCGAATTGGTTGATATTGAACTCACTGACGAGGGAAAGAAGGACCCCATTCTTTCTGAATCCCCGGCTGTGTTCATTGCCTACGCCAATCACAGTGAGGCGATTGATGAGTTGCCTGAAGGGTCAGTGAGATTGGCGCGCTCACTCTACGCTCCGATTCAGATCGTCCGCCATGGTGATAACGTCTATGCGACCCAGTTCAACCCGGAACTAGATGCGGGCCTGATCTCAAGCAAGGCGCAAGCCTTCGAGGATGCGGGAGATACGGGTTTTGGTGACGTTGAGGCCCTGGTTGCCGCAGGTCGATACACGTCGGGTACCCACGCCGCCGCCTCGGTGATCAAAGGTTTTGCACGGCACTTCAAGGAAGGCGCCTAAGGGCTGCTAGTTCCAGGGGAAGTTGTTCGGGTCGATAGGACCTGTCAGTGAAATCTGGTAGCCACCGCGCGCAATTCCGAATCCAACCCCGGAAACCATGTTCCAGCAGGCTATTCCAGACTCCGTCGATCGGCAGGCAAAAGTCTCGTAGGTCGCGTAGTCCCCGTACGCCAGGCTTGTTGCTCCCGACCCTGAGACCTGCGAGGCACTACAGTCCAGATCCGCAGTCGCGCGAGTTGCTGTGAGGGATGTCGGCCCAGCCCCACAGGAGGGCAAAGCAGGGTCGGCAAAAGCGTGGGCATTGATGGTGCACGTTACGCCCTCGGAACCGAGTCTGCAGGCGATGTTCCCACTGGGTGACACGAAATGATCGCTCACCAGCGCGGTGGCTGGAGCGGGATATGCGATGGTTTCATCCGCGTCCTCCGCAGCGCTATCCTGCGAGTTGTCGACTGCTTCATCCTGCGAATCTGGGGCGGCCTCCTGATCTTCTGAGGCGGCTGCGGCAGCGGAGTCGGACTGGTCGCCGCCATTTGCAGGACTATCTTTATCGCCGCCGCCAAAAAGTAGAGCCATGAGAATTACGGCTATGACAGCTAAGAGGACACCCACAATGATCAGTGGCGTCTTGTTTGGGTTTGCTGGCTTCTCTGTGACGCCAAGCTCCCCGGTCTGAGTGGACGGTTGTGACGGCTCAGCGACAGGCTCGCCGACCCGCACAGGTTCCGAGGCGATAGGTAGAGCAGCTGCGGTCGGCAGTGACGCTTCGTCACTACGCCCCATCACAGAAACCCGTCGAGGGCCCCCGGGTGAAGAACTGGTTGCAGCAGTTCGTTGTGCCAATGCCACGTTGATCGCTGGATCGTTAAGATCTGCCAGCCACTTCACCAACGCGGGGTATGTGGCGGGATTCATGGCGATCAGAGGACGCAACTTCGGGTAGCTGTTGGCTAGCTCTTGGAGGCGCGTCGGAGTTGTACTCGGGCTTGCGGCCTCGGCTTCCAGCTCTTCGCGCGACATCTCAACTCCAAATTAGGAAACAGCCTGGTCCATAATCACCCAACTCCGGGCACTTCCGCAATCCTGGTCGGCATGTGATGAGGCACAGAACTAGGAGTGGGACTATCGAATATGGTGGTATTCCGGCCGGTGTGGCTGCGGATAGATCCGCACAAACGACTGATCGGAGCATTTGATGGTTGCTAAGAAATCTCTCTTCAAGTGGCAGCTTCATGGTGATGGAGCAAAAGTTGGGCCGGGAGAGGTAGTTCTTCCACACGAACGGCTCTCATGGGGTCGAACCACAGGTATCGGCATGCAGCACGTGGTCGCCATGTTCGGCGCCACGTTCCTGGTTCCCCTTCTGACAGGGTTCCCACCCAATACGACACTGTTCTTCACGGCCATTGGTACGATTCTCTTCTTCTTGATCACCTCGGGCCGTATTCCCTCATACCTCGGGTCTTCTTTCGCCCTGATAGCGCCGATCTTGGCGGTCAGCTCCAGCCTGGGAGCCAACTACGCGCAGGGTGGCATCATTGCAACCGGTGCCACGCTCGCCCTGGTTGGGGTCGTGGTTCATTTCGCTGGCGCACGGTGGATTGACGTCGTCATGCCCCCGGTGGTCACTGGCGCTATCGTCGCACTGATCGGGTTCAACCTGGCCCCTGCCGCGTGGAACTGGGTGAAAGAAGGTGCATTGACCGCGGTCATCACCATCGTGTCAATCATACTCATCACTGTCCTCTTCAAGGGGATCATAGGTCGCCTCTCGATCCTCTTTGGCGTCCTCATCGGTTACGGGGCTGCCCTCCTGCAGAACCAGGTTGACTTTTCAGCAATTGGCGAGGCGGCTTGGATTGGTCTGCCACACTTCACGGCGCCGGCATTCGACCCGTCAACCCTGGGTCTATTTGTCCCGGTTGTGTTCGTGTTGATTGCCGAGAACGTGGGACACGTCAAGTCCGTGGCCGCAATGACGGGGGAGAACCTTGATGACATGACCGGGCGCGCCCTGTTTGCAGATGGCATTTCCACGATGCTGGCTGGCTCAGGTGGCGGCTCTGGGACCACAACATACGCGGAAAACATCGGGGTTATGGCCGCAACCCGCGTCTACTCTTCCGCGGCATACTTGATCGCCGCGTTTACCGCCCTCGCTCTGTCAATGATGCCTAAGTTCGGAGCCATCATTGCAACCATTCCCCCGGGCGTCCTCGGCGGTGCAGCAACTGTTCTCTACGGAATGATCGGCCTGTTGGGTGTGCGCATTTGGGTGCAGAACCAGGTTGACTTTTCGAACCCGGTCAATCTGAACACGGCAGCTGTCGCCCTGATCATCGGTATTGCGAACTTCACCTGGGCGCCAGGTGGGCTGGTGTTTGAGGGGATCGCACTCGGCTCCTTCTCGGCGATCTTGATCTACCAGGTGATGAACTGGATTTCCAAGGTCCGCGGAACGAACCTGGAGGCCGCGACACCTGCTTCCGCGCCCTCGGGGACCGAACTGGAGTCTGTTGCTTACGCTAAGCGGCGTCGGTCGCCACGCCCAGATGCTGTTCCCGACGGCCTCGACGGGGTGCTACCCGAGGACGACATCCAACACATGTGGGATAGGGAACCTCAGAAGTAGGCTGCGCGGTTGGTTCGAAGAGACCCGGCCCGGCCCAGCCCCGTTTGGTGCGGGCCGTCGCCGGCCCCCGGCCCACTGGCTCCGGCCCCCGGCCCCCAGCCCACCCTAAGGTTGCCGGTATCACATAAGGTTGCCCGTTTCTTGCGAGTTTTCGGGCAACCTTACGCGACGGCGGCAACCCTAGATGCGCACCGCGGACGGCCAGACTATCTGGAGTCGGTGAATTGTCGTTGGCTTGTTGTTAAGGTTGGTGCCGGCGCTACCCCGTGTCATAAGGGAGCGAGTTACGCCTTACGGAGCGAGTTTGGCTTGCATAACAGTGTCATTTCGGGGCAAATGGGGCCAAACTCGCTCCGTAAGGCGTAACTCGCTCCGTAATGCTTGGGTGCCCCGAGCTGTTGGGCACTCTAGTCCCCGTCACCAGCACCCGAGTCCCCGTCACCAGCACCCGAGTCTCCATCACTCACGCTGCAGCTCCTGTGGCGTACCATTCAAGGTTCTCAATCTCCCAACCCAAACTCACAGGCAGTCCGACACGCATTGCCGCGTCACTAAATGTATATGTGGGGGAGAGATGATCGCTTGGGGTACGTACCCCAGGGGCACTCCCGTTCCCCACATATGCATTTCACGAAACTGCAGGCGGGCGAGGGGTGTACGTGATGGTGGGCGGCGGGATTCGGGCTGACACGTGGGGCTGGGCGCGGGATTCGGGCGGCCGCTGGCTGTAGAGGTGAGAGGGACGCCCGCAGCCCGTTGCATGGAGGGCCGGTTGAGCCATAGCGAGCCAGCCAAGCCATAGCGAGCCGACTAGGTTTACATAACGGTGTGATCCAGGGTGAACTGGGCCTAGCGGGCTCGGTATGGCCGGGCGGGCTCGGTAGGGCTTGGGTGGGCTGGCTCGGTATGGCTTGGGTGGGCCTGGCTCGGTAAGGCCGCGCCCCGGGGGCACCTAAGAAACGTCAGCACGCCAGCGGGTCAACCACGCCGCGACGACCACCACCACTCCATACCCTGCCATGACCAGACCGCCCTGCCACCAAAGTAGCGTTTGCCCGGCACCGCCCACGGTGATCTCGGAATAAATGCTTGACCCGACAAATGCATCAGACGCAGACCCAGGGAGGAACTTGGTGACCTGAGAGATGGTGTCGTTGAATCCCCCAGCCATGCGGGCCAGCGGCTCAATGAACTGGGTGAAAACCAAAACCACCACGATCGCACCGGCCTGGGAACGAATCAGCGCACCCAAACCAACGCCAACCACAGCCCACAAACCCATTGCAATGACTGAACGCAAGAACATCATCCAGGTCCCGCCTTCTGCGAGGCCCGTCGACATCCCCTGACCCATGAAGAAAAAGACACTGGCGAGGACGGCACTGAGTAGCGCCGCAATCCCGTATAGCAGGCCCAGTGTGCCCTGAACCGCAACCTTCGCAGTCAGGACCGGGCCGCGTTGGCCCACGGAAACAAACGTGGGTGTGATCGTGTTGTGGCGGTATTCAGCGGTAACCGAAAGTGCGCCGATCAGCACGGGGAACACATAACCCATTGCGGTTCCCAGAGAGTAAACCATGGTCGTCAAGCCCGTGCCCTCGAGCGGCATATCTCCGGATGGACCGAACAGGGAACTGGTGAGCAGTGCCATGAGGGCCGCGGTGAAGCCAATGTAGAGCACCATGACAAGGCCCAAGACCCACCACGATCTTGTCGTGAAGACCTTCAACCATTCCGCTCTTACTGCATCCATGAAGCGACTCATCGCGCACCTCCCACCATCGACAGGAACAGTGCCTCGAGGCCGGTGGTTTCTTCACTCAAGTGACTAAGTGGTATGCCGGTAACGAGGGCGATGTTACCCACATCGCGCGCGTTGGTTCCAGCGATCCGCAACGGACTTCCAGGGTGATCTGCGACCGGCAAACTGGCGACAGTTAGAGCGTGCATCAACTGCTCCCTCTGTGGGGAATCAACCAGAACCACAGTGCCACCAGCCTGCTCCAAAGCATGCACGCCACCCGCGGTAACCAGCTTCCCTCGGTTGATGATGACAATGTCATCTGCCATCTGCTGGACTTCGCTGAGCAGGTGCGACGAAAGGAAGACGGTGCGGCCCTCATCAGCCTGACTCCGCAGGAAGGTGCGCAGCCAAGAAATCCCCTCCGGATCAAGACCATTCGCAGGCTCGTCAAGGATCAGCACCGAAGGATCACCTAGAAGGGCAGTTGCAAGCCCCAGCCGCTGCCGCATCCCCAGTGAGTAGCCACCGACCCTCCGGTCCGCATCAGTACTGAGGCCCACAAGTTCAAGCAGGGCCGGGATTCGTGCAACGCTGAGGCCACTTCCAGCAGCCATCACCCGCAGATGGTCCCGAGCCGTCCGCCCCGGGTGGAAGGCGTCAGAGGAGAGGTGCGCCCCGACCTCGTGCATTGGCCTAGGTATCTGACTGTAGGAAGACCCATCAAATGTCGCCGAACCCGAGCTGGGATGAACCAGGTTGAGGAGGATCTGCAACGTTGTCGTCTTCCCCGCACCGTTGGGCCCCAAGAATCCTGTCACCCTGCCCGGGAGGACCTTAAATGACAGGTCAGACACCGCTGCAATGGAGCCGTAATTCTTCGATAGGTGGTCGATGTGGATCGTGTGTCCTTGCATAGGCCTTCCCCGGGGGATAATGGTACTTCGAATAGTGTCCAGCTTACAGAGGGGATAATGGCCGCAGGTAGGAACCCATCGCCGGATCCGATGGAGAAGGTATGGACGATTCCCAACATTCTTTCTTATTTGAGAATTGTTGTGTTCATGCCATTGTCTCTGGCCCTTATAGTCTCTGGCCATTACGCATGGTCCCTTGTCGCCCTCTTCCTTCTGGGTAGTTCAGACTGGTTGGACGGGTACCTTGCGCGAAGACTCAACCAGCGTAGCCGTCTTGGGGAAGAACTGGACCCCATAGCGGATCGTGCCTCAATCCTTCTCACATCGCTCACCATGGTCTTCACGGGGATATTGCCCTGGGAAGTGTTCGCCCTCATAGCAGTCGTGGATGTGACTCTTGCGGGCATAGCACTGGTCCTCTTCAAGGGGTACCCGAACTCCCACGTCAACATCTTCGGAAAAGTTAGGACGGCGCTTCTCCTAGTCGGCCTGCCGCTGCTCCTCTTTGCGGAAGCACTTCACAGTCCGGGCTGGAGGGTTGCAGCATTGGTCGTGGTGTGGGTGGGGGTGGCCATCCACTGGCTTGCTGGCGCAACCTACGTGCAGCAAATGGTGCACTCCTGGCGTTCCACCCGCACCAACAAGCGGTAGGAAGACTAGCCTTCGCCCTCGTCGGCCACTTCTTCGACGGACGTTTGGTCTTCGCCTGAAGCGCCCGAAGCACCCGACTGGCTCGACTGGGATCCCGACTGGCCCGACTGGCCCGACTCGGGAACCTCCCAGCCGTCGGCAGGTTCTGCTACTGGCAAGCAACCGGAAAGAGGAACCAGAGGTCCTTTGCTCTCAAGCAGCGTTGCACGTTCCTCTGGCGGAACAAGAGTAGTGAACTGGTTCCCAAGAAGGATTGTCAGGGAAAGATCCTCCGACGAGTTCAGAATGATCCGCACATCCCCTGGGAAGTATCTGGCGATGGTGTAGGCCGCATCAACTCCACGCGGCCCTGCCTCAATCCGCGCCACGCCGTGGTATTGGGCGGCGTTGTCCGTGCCAGCAATGGTGTAGCCAAGTTCCTCAAGACTTGCGCCGACTGAACCAGCCAGTCCCGGAGTTGAGGTTGTATTCAGAATCCTCAGTGAGACCCCGGCTGGGTTTTCAGCACGGGCTCCCGCAGTTGGGCATGGAATATCACCTGGTTCTGCAAAGACTTCTTCCTTGGAGAAGTCGCCACCAAAGGGAACTGGGAGGGCGCCGTTGACGCCGAGAAACCCCAGTAGGAAGAGTGCTATCACGCCAATGATGGCCGACCCAAATACAACTGTTTGGCTTCGGGCGCGCGCACGGCGAAACTCAGTCCGAGGGCTTGAGTAGTAGCCTTCCGTCGGACCGGTTGTGAGGCGGTTCGGGTTCTCTGGTGGCGGTGGTGCTGAAGTCACGTTCATAACCTACCCGACTCTGCCCCGTGGGCAGTATGACGCAAGGCTGACCGGTCAATCATTTCCATCACTAACTCTTCGGGTCCAGACACAATCATGTATTCCGTGTTCCTCAGGTGGGACACCCTTCCTACCTTTTCCCCATCCAAGTTGTGAATACCAATCTTGGCACCCACATAGCGTTGCGCATCAAACCCCAGAACCTCCACGTGGTCACCTCTCGATTCGCACATGGCAACCAGCTCCGCCAGGGGGACGAAGCCCTCATTTGAGAAACTGAGTACGAGGACGTCTGCGCGGACTGCAGAAATGGTCTGCGCGAGGGCGATGGGCATCGTTCGCTTGGAGTTGAAGGCACTCTTGGTTTCGTCCTCGCGCGCATCAGTGCGTTTGCACGCCACACCGTAGTGGTCGGGGCTATCCCAGCGGATCAGCGTCTCCCAAACATGGTAGTTCGTGAAGTAGCGGTGCTGATTGTAAGGCGGGTCCAGGTACGCGAAGTCGACGTGAGGTAGCGTGCGTGCAACCGTGAGCGCGTCCCCACGGATCGCTTTGCCCGTGCCATGGGTGAGTTTGGGGACCCGCAGCTCAAGTGGTTTGAGGGCTCTGGGGGCCCACTTCTTCAGGTATGCCATCTGCAGACCGACTGTGGAGTCAACTGCGTCCGCAGCTAGGAGTAGGGACGTCAGGTAGATGGACTTTAGTGGATCAGAAGCGTAGAACTCTTCGATACCGTCACGGATGGCGTCGACTCGCATGCCGTTGTCGGGGTGAAGGTAGCGGCTCTGCTCACAAAACGTCTCCGTGAAGTACCCGCGTATGGGCTTCAAGGAAGAAAGGTGTTCCAAGGCGTCATCGACCTCGACCATATTGACCGTATCGGCGTCTGTCTCCACAAAGCACTGGCCCAAGACCTCGGAGTAGGTCGCCACGTCGACGGCGGTCGTGTGGGCGCCTCGTCGGCAGAACTCCTGGGCAACCCGCGTCGTCCCGGTAAAAAGGTCGAGGGCGGTGGCCGCGCCACTCGCCTCAAAAAGGGACCCAATGACACCAACAAAGCGCCGTTTGGACCCGAGGTATTTGATCAACGCAGCTGCCCCTTAGATGGGCCGAGTGTCTTTATCAAGAATCCCGTCTAGGTTCATGTCAGACGTCCTCGGCTTCTTGGCTGCGCGACGCAGGGCGACCGCACCAAGGATCGCTGCGATCAGGGTGCCCACCAGCACGCCGACTTTAGTGGGGGCCATGTGGTCGGTGCCTCCGAAGGAGAGTTCGGTGATGAGCAGGGAGACGGTGAAACCCATTCCAGTCAGGAAGCCAATCGGGATGAGGTCCCGCAAACCAATGGCGTCGGGCAGGCGCAGCGGGGTGAGTTTGACCGTTGCAGTGGTTGTGAGGAGGATGCCGAAGAACTTCCCGACGACGAGGGCGGTGGCTGCCGCAAAGAACACCGGTTGTGTGAAGATCTCCGTGCCGAAGCCAACAATGGTCACGCCCGCGGCGAAGAAGGCGAAAATCGGTAGCACAATCCCGGAAGAGAGCGGATCGAGGGCGTACGAAAAACGGGCGCTTCTGTCTGAGTTCTCAAGGTGAATGGGGCGTGCTGGGACGGTGAGACCCATGGCAACGCCGGCGACAGTGGCGTGCACGCCAGATTCATGCATGAAGAACCAGGCGCAAATCGCTAGCAGGATGAGGGGAAGGACATGGACCTTGCGGGCCCTCACCACAGCCGCGAAGGCTGCGATGAAAAGAAGGGACACGGCGAGGGCGGCAAAGTTCAATTGTTCGGTGTAGAAAATGGCAATGATGACAATCGCCAGCAGGTCGTCAACGACTGCAAGGGTCAGGAGGAAGGTCCGCAATGCGCGGGGAAGACCCCTTCCAAACACGGCCAAGACCCCAACTGCGAAGGCGATATCGGTGGCCGTGGGGATGGCCCAGCCAACCAGAGACGACGTATCCCCCGAGAGGGCGACGATCGAGACGAAGATGACTGCGGGCAGTGTCATGCCGCCAACAGCAGCAATCATGGGGACAGCTGCTTCGCGGGGGGAGGAGAGGCTCCCGACCACCAACTCCCGCTTGAGTTCTACCCCGACCACAAAGAAGAAGATGGCAAGAACCCCGTCAGCCGCCCAGGTCGCCAGAGTGAGGTCAAGGTGAAGCGAGGCCGGGCCGACTACCGTTTGCGAGAGTGCGTGGTAGCTGTCGCGCCACGGCGTGTTCGCCCAGATTAGTGCGATGCCTGCAGCAATGATCAGCAGGATTCCACCCGAGGTCTCTTTACGGACCCAGTTGGTAACGCGCGAAAAGGGGGAATGGGTAACAGGTTGGTTTGTCATCGCTATTTAGTCTGGCACAGTTACCAGGGGTCGGTGGCCATTCCGGGGGTGTGACCGGCTAGATTTGGCGCTTTTGGCACGTTCGGCACGTGCCTCCGCTACCGGGGTGGGTCTAACGCCACAATCTGCAAAGTTCTCAAGAGGGGTGATACTTCGCTAGGCTGTGGGACGTTGGTGCAGCCACAAGCTAATCCAATGCCGGAGGATTCGCCTAGTGGCCTATGGCGCACGCTTGGAAAGCGTGTTGGGTGCAAGCCCTCGGGGGTTCGAATCCCCCATCCTCCGCAGCGACCCCGGTGTTTCGTTGAAATACCGGGGTTTTTCGTTGCAATGATGCGCGCTATCCCCGCTTTGTCACGCCTCCACAGCGTGAGGCACCGTGGTGAGAACGCCCTCGCTGTGGATGGTCCCCACAGTGGGGCTCCCAGGGGGGAGGAGTCTCACAACCACTCGTCCTCGAGCGGAAGCTTCGAGTACCTGAACCGCCTTCTTCTCAAATGATTGCGGTATCGCCGAAGGCGGCGACGTCGCAATACCTTCATCGAGGAGGACAACCTCAATTCCACGCTCGCGGGCACTTCGCGCGGCCGCAGCTATGGGCGTTCCCGTGAAGGACGCGGCCCGAATCCCGTCGCGGAGTTCGGCCTCAAGCAACCGAGCCGCAAGACTCTGCTGTGGCGTTAGTGGAAGCCCGCTCGCAACCGGCTCCAGAATCGGGAGGGCGACCACGCGCATCTGGGCAAGCACCTCGTCCATCTTCCGTCGAACTCCAGCAGATATCACCTGGTCCGCGTGCATATGTACCCACGCCTGGTCCATAAGTGTCAGGTCACGCACCGTCGCAGCTGATCTCCCAACGATCAGGTTCCAGAACAGGAGTGTGACCACCTGCCCGGCCACCAGGGCAAACGCAGTTTGCATAGGAAGACTGACCCTGAGTGCCCATAGTGAAGTCGTAGCGAAGAGCACGCCAAGAAGGGCCCATGCAAATGCCGGGCGTCCACGAACAAGCAGCCCGCAGGCAATCAGTGTTGTTAGCCCAAGGCTCCAGGTCAATCGGGCCGCGTCTGGAGTGCCGGGAACCGACAGGAGAGCCAGGTAGTTAGCACCCCCAGCAATTGCAACCATCAGCAGTGCAGCCCAAGTCGTAATCCTTCCCTGAGGCCACCGCCTGAACAACAGACCTGCGGAGGACACCGCATACAGAATCAGCGCGACCAGTGAGGGGGCCAGGGAGGTGAAGCCCGGAATGTTCAACGTGATGATTGCGGCGTACGCGATGAAGAGGACCGCCACCAAGACGGGCGCAAACGGTGTGTCCAGGGAGTGTCTAATTCCTGACAGCCACCGATTGCTTGACGCCTCTAACAGGGTCTGCTCAGTGACGGGCGTGAGTGGCCCAGACCATGTCAGCGTCACTCTTGTGCCTCTGCCGGGGGCCGAAATGATGCTGGCGCTCCCACCCACTTCTTCCATTCGGGCCCGGATCCCCTGGTCGACTCCAAAGCGGCCAGCCTCCGCCACCTGCGCTTGTGAAAATCCCTTGCCATTGTCCTGAACAGTCAAAATCACAGTTGGTCCCTGCGTGGAGATCTGCACAGAGATCTCGGGTTCGCCGCCGTCTTGTCGACCATGTCGGCGAGCATTACGGATCGCTTCGATCGCCGCGCCCACCAGCGCATCTCCAGCAGCACCGAAGTGAAAGGCTGGGGTGTCGCCATCGACTTGAACCTGTACTTGGGGGAACTTCTCGGACAGGGAGTAGACAATGTCGTCTATCGTCCTCGGACCGGATGATTCTGAGCTGTGGATTACCAACGTCGCGTCCCGCGCGGCTTTCTGCAACACGGGGGAGTTTTGGTGGTGTTGAGAAATGGCGGTGAGGACGGAGAGGACGTGGTCATGGATGAACTCGTTGCTACGACGAAGGGCCGTGTTCTCTGCTTCTTCATCGGCAAGTGCAAGTTGAGCCTCACGGAAGTCGGCACTGGTGTCGTCTAGTTCATCGGCTTGCGCATAGACCCAAGAGATCCCCAGTAGTAGCGGCAAGTTGAAGCACATTGTGTAGAGAACAGTCACGACTTCGGAGGAGTCATACACAAGCCCGTAACGCACGGGAAGCGTCAAAAGCAACAGGGTGACTACCGCCATGAAGACTAGGCGCCCCCACATTGGCAAAGCCACACTTGACAGGGCGGTAGCGCACATCCAGTAGGACGTGAGGAGTGCGACAAGTGCATAACCAGTGCTCGTGTCACTACTAGAAGCGGGGAAGACCAGTAGCCACAGGTAGCAGACAAGCGTGGCGACAACGGACGTGGTCCACAGTCGGTCCAGCACCGCTACGGTTGCTTGCCTTCGCGTGTCCGATATTCCAAGAAGTGCTGCAGCGCCACCGACAATCGGAGTGATGAAGAGCAGTGCTAAGACCACGGGATGATAGCGAACCAGCAACGGCACCGATCCAGGTTGAGATGCTGCAAACATGACGAGGTTCGCCAGCGATCCGCCAGCGATAATCACTCCCGACATCCGCCTAATCAGCGCTGAGTGAAGTCCTTGGTGCTCGCCGTTCTTCCCGTGGTTCACCTAGGTCACACCGCCTTGGAATCGGCTCTGTCCGCGGTTTCCCCTTCTTCTGTCATGGGACAAATTCTCACACAGATCCAGAGATCGAGTCGCAACCACGATACTTCAAAGACGCTGGGTTCAATGTTGTGAAGATTCCGATCCTCTCGGGATCCATCAAGTCGATGATGGCGAACGTTCCAACCGTCAGCGACCTCTACCAATCAATGATCGCAAGTTCTCCGACCGAACTAGCGCAGAGCATCGCAGCTATCGCAACCGCAACTCAAAGTGGTGCGGCACTGGTTCACTGCACGGCAGGAAAGGACCGCACGGGTGTGGTCATCGCACTAACGCAGGCCCTGCTGGGGGTATCCGACGACGACATTGTCGCCAACTATGTGCAGACGCAGGCCAACTTGCAGGGCGCGTGGCTCGCAAAGATGGAAGCCAATATGAAAGACATGATGGCGAAGGTTCCAGATTCCGGAAGCATTGACATGGCCGCTGTTGCGGCCCTCGTCCGACAACTGGCGAGACGAGGACGCATGTTTCCAACAAATCCCTAAACTTGCACCGGACAGCACCAGTGGAAGTAGTGGGGATACCAGAGCGTGGCAGCAGTAGAAGCGCAAGTTGCACCCAAGCGGGGCGAATGGACCGGACAGGTTGGCTTTATCCTCTCTGCCATCGGCTCGGCAGTTGGACTAGGGAACATCTGGCGCTTCCCTGGAGTCGCGTATGAGAGTGGCGGTGGAGCCTTTCTCATCCCATACCTGATTGCCCTTCTCACCGCCGGGATCCCCATCCTCTTCCTCGACTACGCGATCGGACACCGCTTCAAGGGCTCCCCGCCGCTGGCACTACGCCGAGTTGCGGGCTTCCTCGGGGAGAGCATCGGGTGGTTCCAAGTCATGATCTGCGTCTTCATCGCGATCTACTACACGGCGGTGCTTGCCTGGTCCTCGAGCTTCTTTGTCTACTCATTCGATCTGCGGTGGGGCGCGGATGCACCCGGCTTCTTCACCGGCGATTACCTGCAGGTCCCAACGGACGGCTCACTGTTCTCAATGGCATTCGTGCCCAGCGTCCTCGTCCCACTTGCGCTCATGTGGATCATCACGCTTGCGGTCTTGCGTGCTGGTGTCGCGAAAGGTGTGCAGCGCGTCAACATCGTGGCCATACCTCTTCTGGTAGTTGGCTTCCTGATTCTGGTGGTCCGCGCCCTCTTCCTGCCCGGTGCAAGTGAAGGCCTCAACGCACTCTTCACACCCGACCTGAGCGCCCTCGGCGACCCATCGGTATGGGTTGCCGCCTACTCCCAAATCTTCTTCTCCCTGTCGGTTGGCTTCGGCATAATGATGACGTACTCGTCCTACCGCAAGCGCCGCACCAACCTGACCTCCCCTGGACTGATCATTGCCTTTGGCAACTCCTCTTTCGAGATCCTGGCCGGGATCGGAGTGTTCTCAACGCTGGGGTTCTTCGCTCACCAGCAGGGAGTTGCGGTCAGCGAACTCGAAGGACTCACAGGCGTAACGCTCGCGTTCATGACGTTCCCTGCAATCATCTCCGAGATGCCCGGGGGCCAGTTCTTCGGCCTGCTCTTCTTCGGGTCCTTGACGCTTGCGGGCCTGACATCCCTCATCTCTATCCTTGAAGTGATTTTTGCTGGGTTTATCGACAAGTTCGGTCTCACCAGAGCGCAGGCTGTGTACCGACTTGGGATCCCGTTGGCGCTAGTTTCAGTGGTTCTCTTTGGGACCGCTACCGGCCTCTTCGCCCTCGACACAATCGACAACTGGGCCAACAACCTGGGGATCGTTGGCGCTGCCATAGCCATGACAATCACGGTGATGTGGGTGCGACGTAGTGGCCCAGAACTGTTCACCCACCTCAGTGAACTGTCCACATTCAAAGTGAAATGGGGATGGTGGGTGCTGGTGTCGGTTCTCAGTCCCGTTGTCCTCACCTACATGCTGCTATCTGCTATCGAGGCGCTCATCGCTGAGCCCTACGGCGGGTATTCCACGGGGTATCTGCTGATATTCGGGTGGGGTGTAATCGCCGCGATGGTTGTCGGCGCGGGGATACTGACAACGACCAAGTGGCGTACGGACCCGATGAAGTTTGAGGCTTGGCCGTCGTACTCGCCGTCGTACACCGCCCTTTCCCAGGCGCATAAGGGCCACGGTGGGGCGGGCGTTTCTAGCGCGGCGAATACCAGCGAAGGAGTGCAAAAGTGACGACGACAGCAATCCTCTTCTTAGTGTTCGCGCTGCTCATCATCTGGGGCGGGCTTGTTGCCAGCATCATCTTCCTTGTGCGCAACCCTGAGGTTTCCCACTTCCCACCCGGTGGGGAAGCGGGAGATGACCCGGGGGACGACTAAACCCGGGGCGACCGGGCGGCTCGTCTAGTCGGCCGAAGAGAAAACCTTCGGAAGAAGCATCGTTGCAATCGCGGGAATGATCCACACCAGGAGCGTGGCGAGCACCCATGTGCCAACACCTGAGATCCGCAGACCACCCGTGAACAGCGTGGCCACCAAAAGGGCCAGGAACGCTGAGATGATCCCAACGAGGCTGATGGCAGACGCCGCGTACTTTTCGATGAGCTTGGCGACAAGTGGCGCCACGATCGACTGGGCCACCGAGAAAACGACCACTGCAACTAGGAATCCCCAGAAGGTCATCGTGAACCCACGCAGTGACAGGGATGCCACCAGCAACCCGATCGCGGACGAGCCAAAGAATATTGCGAGTTTGATGCCCATGCCCTTCATGGTGGCGCCTTTCAGATTGTGCGTCGAATATTGTGTACGGCCCCATCTTCGTCCCTCGGGGGACTCTTCAACAACTAGATGGTGAACAGCGACGACATAATGTGGGAGAGTCTGCCGGCTAGCCCGCTGTCCTCTTGAAGGTGCTCGCGGATTGTCAGCGCCCAGTCTGGCCGATCAGTGATGACTGCGTCCACGCCGTCAATCATCCTCACGTTCAGTCCATCCTTCGTGTTGACGGTCCACACGACATAGCCCATGCCCGCATCAGTCGTGTCCCGTTGCATCTGCGCACCAGCAGAGGATTCTTCGAGGACGAGGAAGTCAGCGTGAGTCTGTGGAATCCCCAGTCCTGCAAACGGCATGATGTAGCCAATGGTCGTGTTGGGGAGAAGGCTCTTCAGCTCATCTGCAGATGCCTTGTCCAACGTATGGAAAAGGTGGCCCCCAAGTAGATCGCCCTCGTCCAACGTGTCCAACAGATCCTGAACGTGTGTTTCAGTCTCTGCCCCCGAAAGCTTAAGTTCGATGAGTAGCGGCTGATCCAGTTCATTCGCGCGCGTGACGTACTCGACCAGGGAGGGGATCTGCCCACTGTTGCCTGCATTGTCGTGCACAGTCATCGCGGTCAGTTCGTCCAGGGTAAGGTCCTTCACCTTCACGGACTTCCCGGTGAGGCGTCCGAGGTCGGTGTCGTGCATGACAACAAACCTGCCATCTTTGGTTTGCATGGTGTCGAACTCGACAATCTCAGCTCCCGCGGCATTTGCGGCCTCGAGCGCCTCAATCGTGTTCTCAACCCCGCCCTGCGTGAAGCCGCGGTGAGCAATGACGATTGTCTCGGGATGGTCTGAGATTGCGTACATTGTGGGAATGGCGAGGACGCCAAGGACTGCCATGGCAGAAACGGCAATCGTGGTGTTGGCCACGCCGATTCGCCTGCTCTTCTTCAAAGCGGGGGTCTGGGAGAAGGGGGTGACTTTGCTCGTGTGGGCGGCACTGTAGGCGGTGAGAATACCCGCGAGGAGCGCTACGGCAAAGCCGGTCAAGAGAAGAGAGAGGACCTGCGCGGCCCCGAAAGAGAGTCCTGCGACCACGGGTGAGGCTGCGGGAGCCACGTTGTCCGCGAGGAACGTGGGAGAAAGAAGAAGGTAGAAACCAGCAACTGAAACCGCGGACAATCCGGCGATCAAGACGACGACGGCAACGACCAGCGTCCATGGGCGCAAACCACGGGTGATGCGCCAACTGGTTGAAAGCGCCCTCGTCTGACCATCTTTGGAAAGTACAAAGATCGGAAGCGTTGCTGTCAGGCGGATGTTGACGTAACCCAGAATCACGTAAAGAACGACGAGGGCGACCCGGGTGAAGGTCTGCTTGTCGAGCTCCTCGGTGATGAAGTTTGGGACGGCGACTCCGTTCAGAGCCGCCGAAGTGAATCCGAAGCCGGAGAGGGGAACTAGGACAAGGAGGTAGAGGGCGAGCCAAATGGACGAGGGGTGGAGAACCTTCCTACCAACCCTGAGTACCTCACGACCCAGTTGCTTCCATGTCAGCGCGGGGTCGTGCAGGAGCAGGAGGATCGCGGCAAACTCAACGACCAACGCGAGTAACACTATGAGCAGGGCAATCGCGAGCAGCAGTACGGTGATGGGGAACCCCGGCGCAATCGCAAAGTCATCCATATCAATGGCATACATGCCGTCCGCGCGCAGTGCTTCACGGAAAACCCAGTGGGCAAGGGGAAATGCCAACGCCGTGAGAACTAGGTTGCTGAGGATGATGAGGAGGAAAAGTCGACCCTTGACGGCCATGACGGCATTCCAGGAGGTCTTCAGTAGAGCGAGTGGTCCCATGGTTGTGGGGCCATCTTCGCTTGCGGCAGCTTCTTGGCCTGCTGGCATTGCTTGGGCTCCTTCTACTTGAACCTGGTAGTGATTCTCTCATCACTTGGGGATTCTGTCGGGCCGGGCCCGAGCGTGTAGGATTGTGGCGATCCCCCGTGCGACGGCATCACCCGAACCTCCCCAGGGCCGGAAGGCAGCAAGGATACGGTCGCTCTGTCGGGTGCGCGGGGGATCACTTATACCTAAATGCGGTTTTCCACAGTTCGCTGTGATTGGCGTTTTCCGCAGTGACTTCGTCGTTAGGTGCCGCTGTTTCCCGGAGGTTCTAAGGTCTAATTGTGAGCACAGCACTGTACCGCCGTTATAGGCCAGACACATTCCAGGACGTCATCGGTCAAAGTCACGTGACCGATGCGTTGCAGACCGCCCTCGACAGTGGACGCGTCACGCACGCATACCTCTTTTCAGGTCCGCGTGGTTGTGGCAAGACCACGTCGGCGCGAATACTTGCGCGCAGTTTGAACTGTGCCCAAGGGCCGACTTCGAGTCCGTGTGGAGTCTGCGATTCATGTGTGGAGTTGGCATCAGGGGGCCCGGGTTCCCTGGACGTAGTGGAAATTGATGCGGCGTCCAACAATAAGGTCGAGGACGCAAGGACTCTTCGTGACCGGGTTGCGTTCGCCCCAACGCGTGATCGCTACCGCATTTTCATCCTTGACGAAGCCCACATGGTGACACCACAGGGGTTCAATGCCCTTCTGAAGGTGGTTGAGGAACCACCCGAACACGTCAAGTTCATTTTCGCGACAACTGAGCCGGACAAGGTCATCAACACAATCCGGTCACGCACGTACCACTACCCGTTCCGCCTGGTCGCACCATCCGTACTTGGTCCGTTCCTGCGCGATCTGGCAGCGAAGGAGGGCGTTCAGGTTGACGAGGGCGTGTATCCGCTCATCATTCGTAGCGGCGGCGGATCTGTGCGGGACTCACTGTCTGTGCTCGACCAGCTCATCGCGGGGTCTGACGGTGTCGTGACCGTTGAGAAGGCTGTTGAACTGCTCGGGTACACCGACGCATCCATACTGGAGAGGGCGGTCGACGCACTGGGTGATGGTGATGGTGCCGCCGCGTTCAGGATCGTTGAAGAGATCATCGCGACAGGCCAGGAGCCCCGACGTTTTGTTGAGGATCTGCTGCAGCGCTTACGTGACCTGATGGTATGCGCTTTGGCTGGGGAAAGGGCATCAGACATCCTGGTGGAAACACCTGCTGACCAGTTGGTTGTCATGCATACACAGGCCTCAAAGTGGGGTAGCCGCCTGCTGTCGCGGAGTGCGGACATAGTTGAATCTGCACTCCGGGAGATGTCGGGGGCTACGGCGCCCCGACTGCAATTGGAACTGCTCCTAGCCCGCCTGTTGGTGAAGGGGCAGGCTCCGGCGGTGCAGCCATCCATGCAGGACGCACCGGCACCCGTTCAGTTGGCGCCTGCCCGCCAGGTGCCGGCCCGATCTATACCCGCGCAATCCGCATCTGCCCAATCCACATCTGCCCAATCCGCACCTGCGCCGCAAGGACCCGCGCCAGTTCAGTCGACCCCTGCCCGCTCGGCTCCTGCGCCGCAGACGGGACCGCCACCTGCCCGGTCGGTGCCTGCGGATCGACCCGGTGCGTCACCTGCTCTGCCGCAGTCCGATGGTGACACGCAGTTCCCAGATGCTGCTTTTGTCAGGCTGCACTGGGTAGAGATCATCGAGAAGATGGGCCAGATGGGGTCCGTTTTTCCCTCATTGCTTCGGAACTTCCGCGGGGTGGAAGCCGATGGTTTCACCTCACATATCTTCTTGCTTGATCCGACAACCGTCAACCAGTTTGACCGCATGGGGGGCTCTGAGAAGCTGGCGTTGATCTTGAGCAACATGTTGGAGGCGACCGTGTCGGTGCAGGCACACTGGATTGAAGATCTCGACAACGTCATTGCGGGATTTGGGCGCGGTGACGAAAGTGCAGAGGCTGAACGGGAACCTCGCGCGGACGTGGACGATTCCCAGACGGACACAGATTCCGCCCAGACCCTGGAGCCGACCCCGGAACCGGAGCCGACCCCGGATGCCGGCCCGGTGCCGGAACCCAACTCAACCCCGTCCTACAAGGGACGCCCGGCGGTGGATATGGTCCTCGGTATTCTTGGGGGCTCGGTGATAGACGAGAAGATTGTGGCGATCCCCTCCGATGCCCAGTCACCAGGGGATTTCGATGGCCCCGAGCCAGTGGAACCCCCGGAAGAGGAACTGTCGGCGTTTGACCTGGACGGTGAGGAATGAGTGGCTTCGAAGGAGCGATCCAGGATCTGATAGATCAGTTGGGTGCTCTGCCCGGGATCGGGCCGAAGAGTGCACAGAGATTGGCTTTTCACCTGCTTGGAGCTGAAGGTTCCGAAGTTCAGGAGTTGGTCTCAGCAATCGAAGCTGTGAAGCAGAACGTCCATTTCTGCTCGATCTGCGGCAATGTCACAGAGGCTGAGGTTTGCTCGATCTGCTCTGACACCCGTAGAGACAGTACCGTCCTCTGCGTTGTGGAAGAAGCGAAAGACATCAACGCAATTGAAAAGACGCGGGCCTTCCGCGGCATGTATCACGTGTTGGGGGGCGTTATAGATCCACTTGCGGGGGTTGGAGCTGATTCCTTGCGAATCCGGGAGCTCTTTGCGCGCTTGGGTGACGGGACTGTGCAAGAGGTGATTCTGGCGACGAACCCAACGGTGGAGGGCGAGGCCACGTCCTCGTACATTGCGCGCAGCGTCATACCGATGGGTGTGTCTGTTACGCGCCTGGCATCAGGGCTTCCGGTCGGCGGCGACCTTGAGTATGCCGATGAGGTGACCTTGGGTCGAGCTCTGGAGGGGCGACTGCGCATCTAGCCTAACCTGAGGGTGGCCCTCCCCAAATGTATACGTGGGGGCCAAAAGTGACCGTGGGGTACGTACCCCAGACGCACATTCCGTCCCCACGTATACATTTCGCGTGGGGACGGGCGTAGGGGCGTATGGGGCGGGCCCGCCGCAGGGGCGCGTGGGGACGGGCGTAGGGGCTGTCAAGCGCCTGCTAGTTTGCGGCGTCGATCTGCTTGCGTACCTCATCCATGTCGAGGTCGCGGATCTGTCCGATCAAATCATCAAGTGCATGTCCTGGCAGTGCGCCAGCCTGACGGAAAACAGCGATTCCATCACGGAATGCCATAAGCGTTGGGATGGAAGTGATCTGAGCCATGGCAGCCAGTTCCTGCTGAGCCTCCGTGTCCACCTTGCCGAAGACAATGTCGGCATTCTTTTCAGAAGCCTTGTCATAGACAGGTGCGAACTGGCGGCAAGGGCCACACCACGCGGCCCAGAAGTCGACCAGGACGATCGGGTTTTCAGTTACCGTTGCCTCGAAGTCTTCGGCCGTGAGGTCTTTGGTGCTCATTGTTCTCCTCCGTAAATCAGATTGCTATGCCCAGCGTACTGACTTTTGCAACTCCAGGGCAGGGCAGAAGGCCAATCAGTCGGTTGTTTCCGCTCCCCGCGTAGAAATACCGGGTGGGGTATTAGCTTCGTCACGGCCGAGGGGGTGACGAGTCTGAGCACCAGTTACCCGCCCGAAAATTTTCTTGCTAGACTGTAGGACGTCCAAGCGACATGCGGATGTAGTTCAATGGTAGAACTTCTGCTTCCCAAGCAGATAGCGCGAGTTCGATTCTCGTCATCCGCTCCATTTGATTTAGCGTTACCTCATGACTGACAACAATGCTGATCGTTCACGCAGTTTTGCCTCCGACAACTATTCGGGCGTCCACCCGGAGATCCTGGCCGCCCTCGCCGAAGCCAATGTCGGACACGCGACCTCGTATGGGGAAGACCCTTGGACGCAGCGCCTAGGCGCCCTCGCAACCCAACTCTTCGGTGACGAAACCCAGATCTACCCGGTTTTCAACGGTACAGGCGCCAACGTTATTGCGTTGCAGTCAGTCCTCCCGCGGTGGGGCGCGGTGATCGCCCCTCACACTGCCCACATCAATCGGGACGAGGGCGGAGCCCCTGAAAAAGTCGGCGCAATCAAAATCCTGGGCGTCGACACTCCCGACGGAAAACTAACCCCGGATCTGGCTGCTACTGAAGCGTGGGGGTGGGGGGATCCGCATCGCTCCCAACCTCTTGCGCTGTCAATCTCGCAGGTCACGGAGCTCGGCACCTGCTACACGCCGCAAGAGGTACGCGCCCTCGCCGACTTTGCCCACGACAACGGCATGGCTCTTCACGTCGATGGCTCACGACTTTCCAACGCTGCCGCACACCTGAACTCGACATTCCGTGAGATCACCACGGACGTTGGCGTTGACGTTCTGAGCCTGGGTGGAACAAAGAATGGGGCGATGGGCGCCGAGGCCGTCGTGGTCTTGAACCCGCAACTCGCCACCGGGATTGACTACCTGCGCAAGACCAACATGGCGTTGGGGTCCAAAATGCGCTTCATATCGGCCCAGCTTCTCGCTTTGTACGAGGGCGATCTGTGGCGGCAATCGGCACTCCACGCTAATGAAATGGCCACCCGCCTCGGGGATGAACTACAGGCAGTGGTGCCAATTCCCTACGCGGTTGAGTCCAACGTGGTCTTCGCCAAGTTGAACGCGGAGCAGAAGAAGCGCGCCCGCAGCCGCTTCCATTTCTATGACTGGCCGGGCGACCCCGACCTTGTTCGCCTCATGGCCTCTTTTGACACTACTGAAAGGGACATAGTCGACCTCGTCCGGGCAATTCGCGGATGCTGAGCCCGGACGTGGGATGATGCTCCTATGCTTCTGAGTGATCGTGATATTCACACTGCCATCGAGGGCGGTCGCATCCAGTTGGACCCGCTTGACCTTGGGCTGGTGCAGCCAGCCAGCATTGACGTCCGGCTGGACCGCGTCTTCAGGCTTTTCGACAACCATCGGTACGCGGTGATTGACCCTTCCGTGGCGCAACCAGAGCTGACCCGAAGGGTTGAGGTCAACGAGGACGAGCCGTTTGTTCTCCATCCCGGCGAGTTCGTCCTTGGCGCCACATTGGAAAAGGTAGCGCTTGGTGACGACGTCGCGGCCCGTTTGGAGGGCAAGTCTTCCTTGGGGCGCCTCGGGTTGTTGACACACTCAACCGCGGGCTTCATCGATCCGGGTTTCGCCGGACACGTTACCCTCGAGTTGTCCAACACTGCGACCATGCCGATCCTGCTCTACCCTGGCATGCGCATCGGACAGTTGTGCTTCTTCAACCTGTCGAGCCCAGCCCAGGCGCCGTATGGGTCCGCAACGCTCGGCTCCCACTATCAGGGACAGCGTGGCCCCACGGCCTCCCGCTCTCACCTGCGGTTTGACCGGGTTCATGTTCCGCCCTCGGCCCCTGTGCCAGCCGACTCATCTGACGCAGGTGGAGTCCAATGATGGGATGCGGCAGATGAGTGGCGCGCCGACCCCGCCGCGCAGGTCCATTTACGACCGCATCGCGCACCTCAAGGAAAGTCCCAACCCCCTGGTTGAGACCGATTTGAACGTGCTGGATGGGGTTGGGTCGACCGCAACCTTCAGTTTCGCGGAGACGGGGGAATTGGTTGTGGATGAGGCCGCCCCCCTGCCCCTAAGTGTTGAACGTTCGCAGCCCCGTGGCAACCTTGAGGCATCAATGGCGCAGGCTTACCACCTCTTGCTGGTGCCTGACGAAGTCACGCCTGATGACGTGGAAGCGCTGGCGGTTTCCGTGTGGAATGAGGCCGGGTGGCTGGCACCCGGGATCCTCCAGTTGCAAGAGAGTGTGACTCTTGAGGGGCCCTGGTCACTAGATGAGGATACCGCCGCCGCCCTCGGGTCGCCCTCGGACAACGAACAGGTGTGGCTGTTGCGCTGTCCCGCCAGGCGAGGCGCACCGCCAAGTAGCGCAGTGATGGCGTTTGATGAGTGGGCGAGGGCGTTCCCGACGGGGATGCCGGTTGGGGTTGAGCAGAAGGTCCTTGATGTCATGCGCCGCATCGCACACCGCCTGCGCGGTAGCGTGCGGGTTGCGGGTAGTGGGGTCGTCATTCGGGCTGACGCGGATGCGTCAGTGAGTTTGCGTGTCCTCACCGATCAGTGGGTTGGGCCCGAGCAGCTGCTCGACTGGCTGTCCACCTACATTCCAGATGTCGCGTTACCCAACGAGGACGGTCCCGCATCTGTTGCGCCGGGCATACCCTACGCGTTATTGGCTCCGGTGACGTCGGCTTCACAGATCCTCATCGGGGTGCGACCCGAGACATTTGTCCCCCGGGTTTTGCGTTGGGAACGTTGGGCGAAACCACCTCTCTTTGTTTACGAGGTCGTCTGGGCCGTCCCCGAAGAGCTTTCTTCATCTTCCCACCAGGCCCCGCGCTCCCGACGCGTGCGCCTTGAACGCAACAGGGCGGAACAGATCGCTGAAACTGCCGCCGCCGTGATAGCGACGTCCCTGCCTAACTGCGCAGTTATTGACGAGGACGGGTTCCTTCTTTCCCTCGATGAACCCCCTCAAGTAGAAGAACCGCCACGTCCTTAACTTCTAGATCTGCCTCGGAAGGGATCGCCGAGTCCAACATTTGTGTGCAGAAGGGGCATGCTGTGGCAACGGTGGTCGCGCCCGTGGAGAGGGCTTGATCAACCCTTGCGGAAGCAATCCGAGTTCCACGGGTCTCTTCCATCCATGCCCTAGCACCGCCGGCACCGCAACACATCGCGAGTTCCCGGCTTTGGGGCATTTCAACTAGGTCGAGGTTGACGTCAGAGCCAAGGAGCTCCCGGGGTGGCTCATAGATCCTGTTGTGACGCCCAAGGAAGCACGGGTCGTGGTAGGTCACGGTTTGCGCCTGCTCCGGGTCTGGCGCAACCGGAGTCAGCGCCCCCTCCCGGACCAGACGATTTAGCAGTTGCGTGTGGTGGATGACGTCGTAGTGGCCACCAAGCTGGGGGAACTCGTTGGCAATCGAGTTGAAGCAGTGCGCGCATGTCACCACGATCCGCTTGGCTTTGACTTCGTCCAGGGTTTCAATGGATGCTTCCGCAAGCATTTGGAAGAGGATCTCATTGCCGGCGCGGCGAGCAGGGTCACCTGTGCAACCCTCCGCAGATCCGAGGACCCCGAACGAAACACCCGCGGTGTGAAGCAGCTCCGCAACCGCGGCGGTGGTGCGTTTCGCCTTCTCATCGTATGCTCCGGCGCACCCCACCCAGAAGAGGTAGTCGAGATCGGTGGCGTCCTCTACGTCCTCGCCGATCACAGGGAAATCAAAGTCGAGTTTGGCCGCCCAGTCCAGGCGCTTGCGGGGAGACTGGTTGTAGGGGTTGGACTTGGTTTCCATGGCCCTGAAGGGTCGCGTCAGTTCGCGGGGGAACGCGGATTCCATCAGTACTTGGAAGCGGCGCATGTTGCCGATGTGGTCGATGTGTTCAATGTCGACGGGACACTGGTCGACGCACGCCCCGCACATGGTGCAATCCCAGAGTACGTCCGGGTTGAGCACGCCCCCTGCGAGGGCGGCATTGTCTGGGGCGACGCCTTCGGGACCAGCAGTGTTGGCGGCCTTCAATGCGCCGAGGACGTCTGACGTGTCTGGGCCGGCCTGGTTTGTCGGGGTGAAGCCGGATGCGGCGACGGCATTGTCACGAAGCGCCATGATCATGAGCTTCGGTGACAGTGGTTTCTCAGTGTTCCATGCGGGGCACAGGTCCTGACACCGGCCACACTCCGTGCAGGACATGAAGTCCAGCCGGTCTTTCCACGTCAGGTCTTCAGTGGATCCGAGGCCGATCACAGCGGGCCTCTGATCGGGATCGGTAGGGGAGACGGATTCTTCGACCTCTTCAAAGCCCTCAGCCAGATGGGGAGTAGGGTTGCCGGCGACCAGCGGCAGGGAGAGCGCACCCAAAGACTTGCCTCCGTCGGCGTTGCGCCCGGCCGCGATGTTCACGGGCGCCAGGAAGCGGTGCCACGAAATACTCATGGCAATGTCCGAACCAACGATGAGCATCCACACCATCGACGCCACAATCTTCACGGTGACAACGATGACGACCGCGTTGGCGAGGGCTTCGCCGCTCCACCCGGAGACGAGGGATCCGAACCATGAGGTCAGGGGGTAGTGCAACGGTGTGGCAAACGGATCGCCAACGTGTTGTCCGAGGGCGTACTGGAAACCGTGGCTGAAAAGGACAGCCAGGCAGACGGTCGCGACGACACCTTCCACAAACCATGCCTGCCAGCGGGTGGACCCGAAGAAGCGGGAAGAGCGGGGTTGGCCGCTTCGCTTAGCTCGAACCATCGTGGCGATCCTGATGGTAAAAAGAGCGATGATCGACGCGGCTCCGAGGGCGGCCAGTACCTCAACAACCCAGTTCCACACGACAGAGTGGCCCAGGATTGGGAGGGTGTAGAGAGGGTTGAAGAGCTGCCCGTACGATGCCACAAGCGTCAGGACGAGGACGACAAACGACACCATGACCAGCCAGTGTGCGACGCGAACCACCGGCCGGTTCTTAAAGGTGTCGTGGGATAGTGAGACCCGCAGCGACGTCCACAGCCTCTTCCACGGGGAGTTCCACCGGCCACTCTCAGCCGCGCCGTCTCGGATCACCGTGACAATACGCGCCACACCGCGAATGAACACGGTCCAGCCAATGACGCTGGTAAAAAGTGCCAGACCTATACAGAGATAGGTCACTGCAGCCGACGCCATGGTGGGGCTCCTAACAATTCCGCGGATGGCTCATTATCCCCTTTCAGGGTGAGAGCGATGAAACAGGCAAGCTAGAATCATTCTGCTAGTGGTCAACCCATGTTGAATCTTCCGTTCTGCACGCTTGGTTCCTAATATGCCCACCCCCAAGACGAGAGGCTTGCACAGAGAATGTTCGCGCTGCTCATAGTGCAACTTGTTGCAGCGCTTTGCGCTCCACTAGCGGTGCGACTGTGGGGGCGAAACTCTTTTCTGGTTCTGGCACTTGCACCGGCATCTGCTGCAATTTGGGCCCTCTTGCAGACGCCGAGTGTGTTCCGTGAGGATCGATTCGAGGTCGTTTCTTGGGTTCCCACTTTGAGCCTGGACATCGTCTTCCGCTTGGACACACTGTCGTGGCTGATGATGATACTGGTTGGTGGCGTAGGGGCTGCCGTTCTGGTGTATTCGTCGCGCTATTTTTCAAGCAGCGCTGCTGGCCTGACAAGGTTCGCAACCTTTTTCATGGCTTTTGCTGCAGCCATGTATGGCGTGGTGGTCGCCGACCAGACGATGATCATGTACCTCTTCTGGGAGATGACGGCGGTTCTGTCGTACCTGCTGATTGGTCACCACTCCACGCGCGCCCCAGCACGAGCCGCTGCCCGTCAGGCGTTCTTAGTCACGGGTTTCGGCGGCTTAGTCATGTTCGCTGGGCTAGTGATACTCGGCGTTACACCGGGAGGCTCATTCCGGGCTTCAGAGCTAATCCACTCGCTGCAAACAGGGGGTTTGGACCCTACTCAGCCCCTCGTTATTGTGGCGGCGTTGTTGGTCTTAGTCGGGGGCCTTTCCAAGTCAGCGCAGGTGCCGTTTAGCTTCTGGCTTCCGGGCGCGATGGCTGCTCCCACCCCGGTCTCTGCCTACCTCCATGCAGCCGCAATGGTGAAGGCCGGCGTTTATCTAATTGCACGGTTCACACCCGGGTTCACGCTTGTTCCCGGTTGGTCGATGCTAGCTGTGGTCATCGGCCTCTATACGATGCTGCACGGCTCCTATTTGGCCTTGCGTCAGCGCGACCTCAAACTAATCCTCGCTTACGGCACAGTATCGCAGCTGGGACTGATGATTGCCGCTGTGGGCATGGGGACCGCAGCCGCACTGGCAGCCGGCCTCGTTATCATGCTGTCCCACGCGCTCTTCAAATCTTCGCTGTTCCTGACCGTCGGTGCTGTAGAAAGTGCCACGGGAACCCGCGATCTCTGGGAGCTCACAGGATTGGCGCGTCGCATGCCGGTGCTGGCAACCTTTGCGGGCCTGGCTGCCCTGTCGATGGCTGGGATTCCAATCACCCTAGGCTACGTTGGCAAAGAGTCTCTAATCTCAGCGCTGCTTGAAGGTGGTTACTCACCGGGACTTCCCGGAGGGTCCACGGCGAACATGATGATGCTCGTGGTGCTCGCCCTGGGGTCGATGATGACAATTGGTTACGCCTGGCGTTTCTGGTGGGGGGCTTTCGGGACCAAGAAGATCAAGGTTGAGGTCAAGGTTCGTCCCCTTTCAAAGCTTGTCATCGGTCCGATTGTTATTCTTGCCAGCGGTGCATTCCTTGGTTTGGCCGCGCATCCGCTTGAGCAGCTACTCACCTCACCAACAGGCCCCACCAAAGGCATGTCGGGCTATCCGCATATTGCTCTCTGGTCGGGTTGGGCTCCCGCCCTCATTACCCTGGTCATTCTGATCGGCGGTGTCCTGCTGGCAGTGTTCCGCCCCCAGGTCTCCAAGTTCCAAAGGTCAATCCGCACACCAATATCTGCAGCCCGAGTCTTTGCCCTGTCCCTGAGGGATCTTGAGCTTTTTGCAAACCGCGTCACCTCCTTTATTCAAAGGGGTTCCCTGCCTGGTGAACTAGCGACGATCATGCTTTCAGCGGCTGCCCTTACCACCTACGCGATCCTGCGGGCCAACCCGCCGCGCAACCTTCCTCCGCTGTGGGATTCAGCGCTTCAAGCAGCAATTGTGGGCGTGGGGATCATCGCTGTGTTCGCCACCGTCAGGGCGCGAAGGCGCATCCGCGCGGCCCTGGCGTTGGGCGCTGTTGGAATGTCGGTCTCCCTACTCTTTGCGATCCACGGCGCCCCAGACTTGGCCCTGACGCAGCTCGCAGTCGAGGCCGTCAGCATCGTGGTGTTCATCCTCGTCTTCCGCAAACTACCAACCTACTTCTCCACACGACCCCTGGTCTCCAGCAAGATTTCTAAAGTTTTCGTCGGTACCCTTGCGGGCACCATCACCGCTGTCGGTGGCTACTACTCTTTCTCTGCTCGCATCCACACCCCTGTCTCGGAACTGATGCCTAGGGAAGCGTTGGAGTTCGGCCACGGACGCAACATAGTCAACGTCATCCTGGTTGACATCCGAGCCTGGGACACAATGGGCGAACTGTCGGTCCTTCTGGTCACCGCAACAGGTGTCGCATCACTGATCTACGTGATGTCGAGGACGGGCCGGATCGACCGAATCAGCAAGCGTTCCGCTAAGCCCGGCCGCTTCCTGCCGGGCGCTTCAGCATTGCGCCCGCATGACCGCTCCATGGTTTTGGAAGTTGCTACGCGCTTGCTGTTTCCCACCATGATTGTCCTTTCGATCTGGCTCTTGCTGATTGGGCACAACGAACCGGGTGGCGGGTTCGTCGGGGGCGTCGTCGCAGGTCTGGCATTCGTGCTGCGCTACTTGGCTGGTGGGCGCTATGAGTTGGGTGAGGCAATGCCGATCCCTGCGGGCTACCTTCTTGGAACGGGCCTGTTCGTTGCAGCGGCAGGCGGCGCGGCACCACTCCTCTTCGGCAACGTGCCCTTCCAGTCCACACCGGTCGACATTCCCTTGGGCGCACTGGGGGAACTGCACTTCACAACCGCGATGATCCTGGATGTTGGGGTTTACATCCTCGTCATGGGTCTGATTGTCGACTTGGTTTCAGCACTGGGAGCGGAAGTCGACCGCCAGGGCGATCGCCCGCCAAGAGCTTACGGATCGTCCACTGCGACGCGCACCAAGGGGGGTGTGTAAGTTGCCTTCGCTAGTTGTCTTCATTTTCGTGGGCGTGCTGGTCGGCGCAGGGGTTTACCTCACCCTTGAACGCACCCTATCCCGCATCTTTATTGGTCTGGCACTGATCACCAACGGCGTTAACGTCCTCATCCTTGCAATGGGAGGCTCAGGAGGGATGCCGCCATTACTGGGCGGGACGGCTGACACCATAGTGGACCCGCTCCCGCAGGCCCTGATCCTCACGTCCATCGTCCTCTCCCTGGGAACCACTGCATTCGGCCTCGCGCTTGCCTACCGCTCCTGGCTTCTGACGGGTAATGACGAGGTTGTGGACGATATTGAGGACCGCCGCGTTGCGCGTCAAGCCCGCCGTCAGGGTGATGAAAGCCTGGAGGAGCTCTACACGCAGGGTACCGAAGACGCTGAGATCTTCTATGACCAAGAGGACAACAGGTGAACCCGGCATCCCTGGCGTGGTTAGTGCCGCTTCCCGTCCTTATCCCCATGGTTTCGGCGGGAGCCGCCCTGGTAGCAAGTCGTCATCCCCGCATTCAGCAGGTCATCGCACTCGCTGGAATGCTGGCCGCGACAATCGTCGGAGTGTTCCTGATTTTCGGGGCCGCACAGGGCCCAGTCGTCCTCGATGTTGGATCGTGGGCGGCACCGATCGGTATCACACTGGTGGCGGACCGTTTGTCGACACTGATGTTGGTGGTGTCGCAGATTGTTGCGCTTGCAGTACTCCTCTACTCGATAGGTGAGAATGTTTCTGATCCTGTGCCAACATCCCCGGTTGCGGTGTTCTATCCGACGTTCCTGATCCTCTCCGCGGGGGTGTCCAACTCGTTCCTGACCGGCGACCTCTTCAACCTGTACGTTGGGTTTGAGATCCTCCTTGCGGCCTCATTCGTCCTCATCACTCTTGGGGGGACCCGAGGGCGCGTCCGGTCCGGAACTGTTTACGTCGTCGTTTCCCTTATGTCTTCCGTGCTTTTCCTAATCGGCATTGCATGGATTTACGGCGCAACGGGCACGGTTAACATGGCGCAGCTGTCGGTCAGGTTAGCGGAGCTACCGCCCTCGACGACGCTGATCATGCAGGTGATCCTCCTGGTTGCGTTCGGTGTCAAGGCGGCCATTTTCCCGCTGGCATCATGGCTTCCCGACTCCTATCCAACAGCGCCCGCACCAGTCACCGCCGTCTTCGCCGGCCTCTTGACCAAGGTTGGCGTCTACGCGATCATTCGTCTGCAGTTCGTGATTTTCCCGGGCGACCGTTTGAGTCTGCTCCTCGGGGTCGTTGGAATTCTCTCAATGTTGATCGGCATTTTGGGGGCGGTCGCCCAAGATGACGCCAAACGACTCCTGTCGTTTACTCTGATCTCTCACATTGGTTTCATGATGTGGGGTATCTCGCTGGGGACTGTCGCCGGCCTCGGTGGCGCCATCTACTACGCGGCGCACCACATTATTGTGCAGACAGCACTGTTCCTCATCGTTGGTCTGATCGAACGTGCGCGTGGGACGACATCACTGACCCGCTTGCACGACCTTGCTCGGGATCATCCTGGGCTTTCGATCCTCTTTCTGATCACGGCACTAAACCTGGTGGGGATGCCGCCCATGACGGGCTTCATTGGGAAGCTCGGTTTGGCCCAAGCATCCGTGCAGGTCGGTACTCCTATGGCGTACTCCCTGATGGCCGCCGGGATACTGACGTCCTTCCTAACGCTCTATGTGGCGGTCAAATTCTGGAGCAGGGCATTCTGGCAGCCCAAGAGAGTTGAGTTTGATGACTTCGTTGTCCCCACAGAGGGGCAGAGACTTTCTGGTCGCCAGGAGCGTCGACTGCGTCGCTTCGAACAGGCTGTGCGTGACGGGCGGGCAACGGAGAAGTACGCGCTGGCAGCTAAGACTGAAGTGGAACGTGGTGGGGGAGCGTCGAATGCCATAATGTACTCGGTTGCTACAGCACTGGTTGTGCTCCAGCTCGGAATGGCAGCGTTCTCTGGTCCCATCTACTCCTTTGCAGCAGGTGCTGCAGAGAACATGATGGATCGGGATAGTTACGTGACCGCCGTCTTGGGCGAGGACGGTCGCGGCGGTGGCACGTCGAAGCTTCCTCCCTTCCACCCGCCGTGGGAGGACCTGAATCCAGCTCCACCACTCCTTCCTACAGAGCCGACTTTGCCAGAGATCGGGGGTTCTGATGCCAGCTAAGGTGCGACGTCATGTCTCCTTCTCGATGACTGCCTGGCTTCTCCTCGTGTGGCTAGCGGTGTTTGGGTCGCTTGACTGGCTAGTCATCGTAGGTGGACTGCTGGTTGCGGTTGGGGTGCAGATAGTATTTCCCTTACCGATCATGCCTAACCTCTGGCACGTACGCCCCGTGTCTTTCATTGTTCTGGCACTACGTTTCCTCTACGACCTGCTTGTTGCAGGTGTACAGGTTTCGTGGCTGGTCGTGTCTGGCCATCCCCATGAGGATGGGATCGTCAAGTGCCCTGTCAGAAGCGACAACCCGGTGTACATGACTATGGTTGCGGCCATGACTTCCATGGTGCCCGGAACCATTGTGGTTGAGGCCTCGCGGACTGAAAAGGCGCTGTATTTGCACGTCCTCGATATGAAGACTCACGGTGGTATCGAGGGCGTTCGCAAAGAGGTGTCTGCTCAAGAGAAGCGTGTGCTGCTCGCATTTGCGCCCTCGAAAGTGCTGAGAGAAACAGGGCTGGCCAGGAGCCGACAGGGTAAGGAGAGCGCGGTATGACGCCAGTGGCAATGATACTTGCAGTCGCAATAGTCGCCCTCGTCGCGGCTATGGTGCTGGCGACCTACCGGCTTGTGAAGGGGCCGACGGCTTTGGACCGCGCCGTTTCGATCGATGTCTTCTCGGCGTCCATTGTCGGCGTGGTGGCGATCCTGATTATCTTCCAAAACCGCTACGACCTCGCGGCCCTGATGATCGTTTTTGCCCTCACAGCCTTCTTCTCCACTGTGACCGTTTCGCGATTCACAGGCGTTGGCGTGAGTCGCCGCCCTGGACACCGAATTGTTCCACCGCAGGTAAGGGGCGACGCGGATGAGCCTGCGTTAGTTGGTGACCCCGATGCGGCTCAGATAGTGGGCCAGGACGAAGCGGCTCAGACGACGGGCGACGTCGGCGGGGCAGATCCCTCGCAGTCGGAGGGAACAGCATGAGCATAGACTTCGGCGCGATCCTTGATGTGGTCGGCGCACTAATGGTTCTTGCGGGAGCGTTCTTCACTTTTGTTGCTGCGCTTGGCCTTGTCAGGCTGCCCGACCTATTTTCCCGTACCCATGCAGCAGCGAAGCCACAACTCTTGGGGTTGATGCTGATCCTGGGCGGTTTGACCTTGACGTTGCGGTCGTGGGCCTGGGTGGCCATCAGTCTTGCGGTGCTCGCAATCCAAATGATTGCGGCTCCGGTTGCATCACACCTGTTGGGGCGGGCATCCTACCGTGGAGGGCTGGCAAAGACGGCGTTCCTAGTCGTGGACCAGCTTGAGCCTGAGGAAAAGGACTAGGCCTAAGATGGGCGTCCACCACCCGAGTCTTCTTTAAAATGTATACGGCGGGGCCAAATGTATGCCTGGGGTGCGTACCCCAGAGTCACTTCTGGTCCCCACGCATACATTTCACGGATGTGGGATGGATGAGTCAGGTAGCCGGGCGGCTAATCCTTATCCTCGTACTCTTCCCAAGCGCCCGCATAGGACGATGAGGGCGTATCCCATGGATCTTCAGCCCACTCGTCATCGTCCTTAGGGTCGGACTCTTCATCCGCCCCCGACGTCTGGTCACCGGACATGGTTAACTCACGCTGCAGTGCATCAAGATCAGTCTCAGGACTGTAATACTTGAGGCTGCGCGCCACTTTCATGTGCTTTGCCTTTTGACGGCCGCGCCCCATGGCGTCGACCCCCTCTACCTCTTGCGGGTCCGTAATCCGGTCCCCTGGATCCAAATAATTCTGTCGCGGGCACATTCTACCGCGATGTGCGGACGGTTTGCTACACGACCACGTGGTGGGCGTGCTCGCACCGGGTCCTGCTGTTAGTGTCTGCGTCGCCGCTTCATTGAGCGGCGAAGGATGCAGATCCCCACAACTGCAGCACCGATGGCCGCAGCCTTGGCCACCTTCATGCGGGCATCCTCATCACCGTCACGTGCCTCATCCAGGGTCGTTAGGGCATTGTAGGCTGCCACTTCGGCCTGATACTTGGCCTGAGCGAGCAGGTAGTCAAGTTGGGTCTGAGGCTGAACTTCATACAGTAGCTGCTGCAGGGTTTCAGACAGCTTCTCATTGCTTGAGGTGGCCTTATTCTGCAGATCCTCGATGGTCTGCGCAAACGTCTTGCTCACTTGTCCAGTCCTTCCTTGGCTTGTGTGAGGTCAGACTTAAGCGTCTGAATGTCATCTTCGACCATCTCTTTGGGGTTCGGTGCATCATTCTTTGCTCCCAAAGCCATAATCGCCCCAACGGCCGCGAAGATGATGACCAAGAGAAGAAGAATGCCCCAGACGATCAGGGCAGCTGCCCAAGCGGGTACTACCAATGCCAAAGCGACCTCGGCGGTGTGGAATGTCCACCACAGGAGAAGCAGGGCAAAAAGGACGGCAGCAACGATCATGACGATCGAAGCTGCGGCCTGGCTAGCTGTCCTCTTGGCCCTGAGCTTCAACACCTCCAACTGGGACTCAAAGTAGCTCTTGACCTCTTGGACTGCATTCTCAATGAGCACCGGAATCGACGCGTGTGGAGCCGGAGGTGTGGGCCGAGTCCGTCGGGCACGCTTTGGAGGTGTTGGATCAATCCATTCCACCTCTTCCACAACTACTTCGATGCCCTCTTCACTAGGGGAAGTCATGACGCTCTCCTCTTTGTCCTTCATCTGTGGGTTTAAACGACCCTCGGGGCCAGCCGTAGCGGCCCCGTCTCCATACAAGCATTAGTCTGTCATGAATTGTCAGCTAGATCCTGATTGTGCGCACCGTTTTTCGTCCCGTGTAACGAAGTCCCCTCGGAACCGCGGTGCAGAAACTCGCCCGTCTCTATGACAGGCCCCGGGAGGAGGTCCAGTATTTGCTGAGCCTGATCGACAAGTCGTACCTGGCTGGCCGACAGTTCCCTGGCAGGAGCAATGTCGTCAAGGGATTCCGGGAGGAGAGCGACAGCAGGTTCTAGGGATCCGTCGCCCTCGGACCCGGCTAGCGCGTCAATCAGTTCCACTTCCTGACCCAGCGCACCGGCAAGAAAGACCAGGTCGTCTAGGCACTGCGAAGCCTGCGTACGCGGATAGACGCGCACGGTCGAGGGCCGTCCAGCCAAAGCCCGCACTCCGGCAACGCGGAACTGAAGCTCCTCTGAGAGGTCAGCGGGAAAGGAAAGCAACACGTCCCGGAGCTCCAACGTGTCGACAAGGATATCCAGGTATGCCTGGTCCAGGCGTTCCCCGTCGACGACCCAGGGCAACCTAATGTTGTCGAGGACGTTCAGGTGAGAGACCAGTACGGGGCTGGCAAAGAGGACTCCGGCGGGCATGGAACAAAGTCTAGATCGGGCGCGTGCGTGGGGAAACTGAGTAGGTCGCCTGAGGATCCTGGTTGCTCACACCGGCCAGTGTCGAGTTGATTGCCTCCACCGTGTCTGCGTCCAGGGTGATCCCGGATGCCTTCACGGTTTCATCCAGCTGCTCTGGCCGTGATGCACCCACTAGTGCGGCGGCAACATTTGGATTTGCTAGCACCCATGCGATGGCCATCTGCGGCATCGAGAGTCCGGCCTCGGCCGCAATCGGCTTGAGGCGCTGCACGGCCTGCAGGGTCTCTAGATCCATGAACCTCTTGACGAAGTTCGCCCCGCCCTTGTCATCTGTGGCGCGTGATCCCGCGGGAGGCTGCTCGCCAGGAATGTACTTCCCAGAGAGGACACCCTGAGCCATGGGCGACCAGACGATCTGTGACATGCCAAGCTCTTCACAGGTTGGGACGACCTTGTCTTCGATAACACGCCACAGCGCCGAATACTGGGGCTGGTTGGACACCAACTGAAAGCCAAGTTCTTCGGCGAGGGCGTGTCCTTCCCGAATCTGCTCAGCCGTCCACTCCGACACCCCGATGTACATGGCTTTGCCCTGGCGAACAATGTCGCCAAACGCGCGCATCGTCTCTTCGAGGGGAGTTTCATAGTCGAAGCGGTGAGCCTGGTAGAGGTCCACGTAGTCGACCTTCAAGCGCCGTAGTGAACCATGGATGCCGTCAAAAATGTGCTTGCGTGACAGTCCCGCGTTGTTCGGGCCCCTATTGCCAACCGGCCAGTACACCTTGGTGAAAATCTCCAGGTCCTCCCGGGGGATGCCCTTCAACGCCTTACCAAGGATCTTCTCCGCCCCCGTGTTTGCGTACACGTCTGCGGTGTCAAAAGAGGTGATGCCGAGGTCGAGGGCGCGGTGCACCGTTGCGATGGCCTTGTCTCGATCGACTTGAAGGCCGTGTGTCACCCAGTTGCCGTAGGTGATCTCAGTGATTTTCAGTCCGGAATTGCCTAAGTAGCGATATTCAACCATGCCTCAAAACTAGCAGTGGAGACGTCTTTGGGGTACTGCGATTATGGGACGCGGTGAGAAACGCGGTGACGGATCGGCCCAAACGGTGAACAATGGAGTCATGTCGCAGAATGAAGATGTGGTTGCAGAAGTAGAAACCTCTCAGGGCGGGTTTGCAGCCCACTCGGCCGGTGGTCAAATCACCCGCTGGGATAGTTCCAGATTCGGCGCGCTCCTCTTTGTCTCAAGAGACAGCGCCTACGGGGTTGGCTCCCCGATTCGTGGGGGGATTCCGCTGTGCTTCCCCTGGTTCGGAGCTTTGCGAGATGAGGACGAGGGCGGCGTGGTGCTCCTCGGTCGCTCGCGCGCCGCAGGCAGCCACGGGTTTGCCCGCAACGTCAACTGGAGACAGACTGCCAGCAGTGTTGGTGAGGACGGAGCCTGGCTGGTGCGTTATGAACTAAGCGATGAGGATCTTCCCGACGCGCCCTCGGACCCCTCCCTGCAGCCGTTCCTTGCAACGTTGGAGGCCGTGTTCTCAGATGTCCTTTTGGACTTGACGTTCACCGTGAAGAACACCGGTGCAGACGCCTTCTGGTACGAAGAAGCCCTGCACACATACTTTGCGGTTGCGGATTCGACCTCGACTGAACTGTTCGGCCTCGAAGGTACCGGCTACGTTGATAAGGCTGCCGGTGGTGCGTCCGGGGTTCAGGATGGACCCGTCACGTTTGGGGCCGAGGTCGACAGGGTTTTCCAGTCGCCCGCAGCGCTGGAGTTGCGCGACGTCGGCAATGGACGTTCCATCCGCATCGTGAAAGAACGCTCCGGCGCAACCATCGTGTGGAATCCAGGGCCGGAACTTGCAAGAACGATGAGTCATTTGGGGGATGAAGAGTACCGGGATTTCGTCTGTGTCGAGGCAGCCAACGCCGCGGAATCCGCAGTGACCCTGCAACCGGGAGAAGAGCACATTATGCGGGTGCGTTACGAGGTCGCTGCCCTGTAGTGCAGCCGACTACTGACGCGCCAGCCACGGCGCGTCGGACGGGCGCAGGTCGTCAAGCTTACCTAACAGCCGCGCCGTCTCCAGAGCCAAAACACCCGAGACAAGGGAGGGGCTTTCGCATTCCCCATTGAGGATCATCTCCACGATCGCGGCTCGGGACGTGAAGGTTGAGGTCATTTCGGCCTCCTCGTCCTCGGGAACAAAACCCTGCGGACGCGGGGCGCGGGAGAGGTCACGGGCAAGGAAAACCCGCAGTGATTCTTCGCAGGCGCCCGGTGTTGAGAAGATGTCGACCAGCACATCCCAGCGTCCCGCCTGAAGCTCCGCCTCCTCAGCCAGTTCGCGTTGGGCAGCAAGACAGTAGTCTTCGCCCTCGATGTCAAGCAATCCGGCAGGGATCTCCACGAGTTCCATGCCGACTGGGTGGCGGTACTGACGTAGCACAAGGATCTCATCCGCAGCCTCATCCCAGGCAACCACGGCAACGGCGCCGGGGTGGGTGAGGAACTGGCGGTTCATCCTAGTGCCCGCCGGGGTGAGGACGACCTCGTTCACAAACGTGGAAATGGCTCCGCTTCCCAGGGTCGTCCGCTCTTCAACGGGCCAGGCCTTCTTGGCGTCTCCGCGCATGACTACCTGCCTACTTTCTGGGGATCCGACACGGCGAGGGCGAGCAACGGATAGAGGAGCACAGTCAGCATGCCGGCCCCCACAAGGGCTGCCGCAAGTTCCGTGGAGAGCGCCCCTTCTTGGACGCCAATGTTGGTGACAGCGATGATCAGGGGCAGTGAAGTGGCGGTAAAGAGCGACACGGTGGCGCGATCGCGCACCGTTGCTCCACGGTCCAGAGTGAAGAAGCCCGGAACGCCGCGAACGACCAGGATGACGAGGGCGAACACGGGCACCATGATTAGGGCCCGGGTGTCTTCAAGTAGTGCGGACAGGGGGAACATCACCCCGGAGGTGACAAAGAAAATGGGGATCATGAAGCCGTAGGCGAGGCCTTCGAGTTTACCTTCGACGAGTTCTTGTTCGTTGCTTGGAACTCCGCGTAGGAGAACTTTTGACAGCATTCCGGCGCAGAACGCGCCCAGCAGGAAGTCGACGCCCAGTGTCAGGGCGAGTGTTACCAACGCGGCCAAGAGCGCCATCACGACACGGACAGCGAACTGTCCGGATGTGTGCAGAGAGGTGCTGACCATCTGCGCTAACCAGGGGCGTTCGCGATGCGAGGCGCGAAAGAACGCGAAGGTGGCAACACCGGTGAACACGGCAAGGTAGCCAAAGGCAACGATGGGGCTGTTGCTGCCGAGGAAGATGGTTATGGCCACAAGGGGCCCAAACTCGCCAATCGCTCCCGCGGCAGAGATTGCGGTGCCGATGGGGCCTTTGTTCAGTCCAGCATCCCGGAGGATTGGGGTGATTGTCCCCAGAGCGGTGCCAACCAGGGCAATGGTGATGATCGCGATTGCTGCGGGGGTGGTACCAATGATGAGGGCGGCGGCCAGGGCAATGGCAATGGAGATTCCCCAGGCGGCGAGCGCACGTTTCCCGGTTCGCCCGCGAATGTTTGCAATGTCGATTTCGTTGCCCGCCATGAAGAAGAGCAATGCCAGGCCGAGGTTGGACATCAGATCTAGAGCGTTTCCACCCTGGACCCATCCAAGCACGGATGGCCCGATCAGAATGCCAAGGAGGATCTCAAAAACAATTAAAGGTATTGAGACCCAGCGGCGTAGCAGTGCCCCCAAGATCGGTGCGAGGAGCGCTGCTAAGGGGATGAGAAGGATCTCCAATGCCATGTCGCTCCTAGTGGTCACCTTCGCGGTCGGTCAATCTTACTTCGGGCAGGGTTGGTTGAGGTGGCGATCACTGGAACAATGGGACGATGGAGAATGAGCGTGAAGTGCTTGAATGGGATCAGTTTGGTGAGGCGTCACGAGCTCTGGCGGCGCAGGTGTGGAGCTCGGGTTTCGAGCCGGAGATCATTGTCTGCGTTGCGCGCGGAGGTTTGATTCCGGCGGGTGCTATTGCGTACGCCCTCGACCTCAAATCTCTACTGGTGCTCAATGTTGAGTTCTACACGGGGATTGGGACCACACTGCCTGACCCGCGTCTGATCGACCCGGTGCCGGCGCATCATGGCTTGCGCGACAAGAGGGTGCTGATCGTTGACGACGTGGCGGATTCTGGCCGAACGCTGCAGTTCGTATATGACATTTGTGGCGAGTACACGGACCAGATCAAGGTTGCCGTTCTGTACCAGAAGCCCACTTCTGTGATCGACTGCGATTTCGTGTGGAAGCCGACCTCGGAGTGGATTGCGTTTCCCTGGTCGTCGTTGCCGCCGGTCAATGGGGAGTCGAACCGCGACAACTGACTAGTCGAGGCCTTCCAGACCGACCAACACCGGTTCTGGCACCAGTGAAATCCCAAACTTTGCCGCCACCCCATCGTGCACCGCAGCGGCCAGTTCCATGATCTCCGTTGCGGTTGCGCCCCCGCGGTTTGTAATTGCTGAGACATGCTTCGAAGACAGTGCGGCACGCGAGTCGGTGTTGACCCGGTACCCGGGCTCAAACCCCGACTGACGTATCAGCCACGCAGCCGGCACCTTCTGCTTTCCTTCAACAAGAGGCGCCTGCTTGTGGACAGTTCCACTTACGAACATGGCCTGGTTACGCACCGGAAACCGCGGCGCCTCTTCGGGAAGCTTGGCCGCGTCTTGGCTGGAGAGTATTGGGTTGCCGAAGAAGGATCCCGCCGACCAGGTGTCGTGGTCGGTGTCGTGAGCACCCACGAGCATTCCGGACTCGGCACGCAGCTTCAGCACGTGTTCGCGCAACTCCCACGAGGGCACTCGGGTTCCGAGGTCGACCCCCAGAGACTCCGCCAGACTCCGGTAGCGAACCGGCTCTGAGAGGCTTGCGCTGCGCAGTTGGAAGGCAACTTCAAGCACAACCCAGCGCCCGGTTGGTCCCCACACCTGACCTCCGCCAGCATCCGCGGAGAACCTTGAGCGTTTGATGATGGAGCTGCGATAACCCAGGTGCAGGTCGAAACGACTCAGGGTGCGGATGCGACCGGTCAGGCGGTCTAGGGCTCGAACCGACGCCAGTGTTTGTGCCACTTCTTGCCCGAATGCCCCAAGGTTCTGCACGGGAGCGGCTCCGACGGTCCCGGGGATGCCGGACAGTGCTTCCAGGCCGGCCAGGTCGTTTTCTAGGGTGAACTGAACGAACGTGTCCCAGTCTGTGCCTGCGGTTGCCTTGACGGTCGAACCCCCGCACGAAACATACGAGTCGACCTCTGCAATGTCCTTGCGCCTGTACCTCACCAGTAGACCTGAGAAGCCCCGGTCTGAAACAACCAGGTGTGAGCCACTTCCAAGGACGAGGACGTCCTCGCCCGCAGAGTCCGCTTCCGTAATGACTTGCGCCAACTCTGACTCCGAGTCGGCGTTGACTATCGGGGGAGCCAAGCCCCCAACCCGCAGGGTGGTTAGTTCTGAGAAGTCCATACTCCACACTACGTCCCCCTCCGCCCAGAAGAAAGGGGCGCGTGGGACTAATGTCCTACGGTGGGGCAGGCTGTGCCTACGGCTGGGCTGGGTGGGCCGCGACTGAGCGGTTGAGTGCCTCAGTCATCACCAGCATCAGCGCAGCCAGGGCCGCCAAGTAGAAGGGGAATAACCACATGCCCACGGCCTGCCCCAAGAATCCAAACAATGGTGGAGCCAATGTCGCACCCAGGTAGGCCGATGCCATCTGGATGCCGATGATGGCATGGCTCTTGCTTGGCCCAAAGTTCGCGGGTGTGGAGTGAATGATGGAGGGGTAGATCGGCGCACTGCCAAAGCCAGCAATGACCAGGCCCGCAAGCGCGAGGGTGTCGTTCTCCAAGGGAAGTGCAATCAGTATGACGCCGACGCAGACCCCCAGGATGCCCAGTCGGATCATGTTGCGGTCCCCGACCCTGTCGGCAACGAAGCCGCTGAGGAAGCGACCCGCCGTGATGCCAAGCAGATAGAGGGAGGCAAAACTTGCCGCCGTGCTTGCCGCAACATCGCGTTGCTGCACCAGGTAGGTGGATGCCCAGAGGATCGCCGTCGCCTCAAGTGCGCAATAGGCCAAGAACCCGAGGAGGACGAAGGGAACTCCCTTGATTTTCAACGCTCCGATGAGGCCGAGGGGCTTCTCTTTGCCGTCGTTGCCTGCAGCGCGTTCCAGGGTTTGTCCGCCCTCTCCCTCGTCGCCACCTTCACCGGCAGCGGCGGCAGGAACCGTTGGATGAACCTTTCTCCACAGTGGCAGCCCAGCAAACAGGATGGCAACCAGCACCATCTGGAGGATGGCGACAACGCGGTACCCGGTGTTCCACCCCAACCCCTGGGTGAGCGAGTAGCTCATGATGAACGGGCTGATGGCCGCCCCAACGCCCCAGAAACTGTGCAGCCAACTCATGTGGCGGGAGGCGTAGTGCAGTGCCACATAGTTGTTCAGTGCCGCATCGACCGCCCCGGCGCCCAAGCCGTAGGGGATCGCCCAGAGAATCAGCATCCAGAACTCAGTGGAAACTGAAAAACCAAGGAGGGCGACGGCCGTCAGCGCCACACTTAGCGTTGTCACCAGTCCAGTACCGAGTTTGCGGGTGAGGCGATCCGACTGCAGGCTCGACAAGATTGTGCCGATTGCGATCGTCATCGTAATGAACCCTGCGTACGACACCGGCACGCCCAGGTCCTGATGCATGACTGGCCAACCCGCACCCACCAGAGCATCCGGGAGGCCGAGACTGATGAACGCGAAGTAGATTATCGCCAGAAGCATGGAGTACAAGTTGGTCGTCCTTGGTGAGTGGGTTTGCTACTACTGAGACAATACTCAGCATGGACGGTGTCTCTCTCTTACAAACCCCGGTCGGGTTCACACTGCTGGATTCCCTACCGCCGTACGACCCCTCCACGGTGGACGCCCTCTCAATGCAACTGCGCAAACAAGGCTACGATCCGGGCCTGATCGCTGCAGCTCTTACGCAGCAACGCTTGCGGGACCGCGCCGCCGTGAAGTTTGGCGAACACGCAGCATCGATGCTGTTCACCGAAGCAGGTCTTCAACAGGCGACGAGGGCGGTTGTCGCAGATCTTCACGCAGCCAGATATGTTGCGGCTGGCTGCCGTGCAGTAGCGGATATCACGTGTGGTTTGGGGGCGGATTCACTGGCGTTCTCACGAGCTGGACTGGCGGTCACGGCGGTCGAGTTCGACCAGGCGACCGCGGGTTTCGCCCGGCATAACCTGGCGCCGTTTCCAAAGGCGACGGTTGTCTTCGGGGATGGGCTCGGCGTGGATTTCGCCCCGTTTGACGGCGTGTTCGCAGACCCGGCTCGGCGCAGTGCCCGAGGGCGGACGTTCAACCCAGCCGACTACTCTCCGCCGCTGGACCGTGTCCTCGCCATTCGAGACGTGGTCCCCGCCCTCGGCGTCAAGATTGCCCCCGGAATTGCCTACGCGGATTTGCCCGCCGACGTGCACGCCCAGTGGGTTTCAGTGGACGGGGATGTGGTCGAGGCCGGGTTGTGGTTCGGGCCGCTTGGGGGGAGTCCGGGCCGATCCGCCCTGGTCATTTCTGGGACGCATTCAGTGGAGATTGAGACGTCCCAGGATCCGCGTTCAGAAGCGGTGATGGTGGAGCCGGCGCCGCTTGGGAAGTACCTTTACGAGCCTGATGGGGCGGTGATTCGCTCCGGCGGTCTCCACGTGGCGGCGGATCTCTTGCGAGCAGCTCCGGTCTCTGAGTCCATCGCTTACCTAACCGGCGACAACCTTGTGGACACCCCGCTGGCTCGCGCGTTCGAGGTTGTTGATGTGATGCCTATCAAGGCGCTCAAGAGCTACTTGAGGGCGCGGGGGGTTGGCTCGCTGGAGATCCTCAAGAGGGGAGTCGACCTCGACCCCGATCAGTTCCGTAAGACGTTGAAACTCAAAGGTGCTGGGGCCGCGACAGTGATCTTGACGCGCGTCCTCGGGAAGCACAGCGCCATTGTTTGCCACAGGGTCGGGCGGCGGGTCTAAGCCTTGGTGACTTGAGCGCCCCGGGTGTGGCGGGAACGCGTTTAGTGGTGGGTGCCTGGTTTGTTGGCTACTTGGCCTCGGGAGCCTCTTCTGAGTCCGGTGCTGGGGGGTCAGCGGGAGCGTGGTCCGGCTGCGCCTCACCGAGGGTGTCCGCGGACTCGACGTTTGCGGTCGGGTCATCGGAACCCTTGTAGGGCCCGTCCGTCACGAACTCGGTCACTGCTTTTGTTGTGCTCTCCCACGCCCTCGACATCGGGTCCAAGAGCTGCTCTTTGACGCTGCGGCGCAGCACCTTGCCCAGTTGGTTGCGGGGTAGTTCGCTGATCACTTCCAGTTTGCGGGGGATCGCGTAAGCAGAGAGCTTCTCTCCGGCCCACTCGCGGACCTGCTCTAACGTGGGCAGGGTTGCGCCCTCGTCCATCACCAAAGCGGCGGCCACGACTTCCCGACTGTCGTCGACGGGGTATCCGACCACCGCAACGTCACGAACGCCCGGGTAGAGGCGCATCACCTCTTCAACCTGGCTGGGGTAGACGTTGAAACCACCGGAGAGGATGAGTTCCTTGATTCGGTCCTCCATATAGAGGTACCCGTCGTCGTTGATTGCGACATCACCCGTGCGGAACCACCCGTCCTCGGTGAATGCGCGCGCGGTCTCTTCGGGGGCGTTGAGGTACCCGGAGAAAACCTGGGGTCCCTTGACCAGGATCTCCCCGCGCACGCCCTCTTTCACGTCCTTGGTGGGGTCGTCGAGGTCGACCAGGCGCACCTGTGTGGAAGGGAACGGCAGGCCCAGGGTGCCGAGGCGACGGTTGTTGCTGAGGGGAGAACCGGAGATAACAGGGGAGGTCTCAGAGAGTCCGTAGCCCTCCAAAATGATGCCGTGCGAGGCCGACTGCCAGAGGTGCGCAACCTTTTCGCTGAGCGGCATGGCGCCGGAAACTGCGAAACGAATCGTGGAGATGTCGGTGTTCGTCTCCAACGCTCCCTTGGCGATCCGTTCAAACATTGGAGGGACGCCGACGAAAAAGGTCACGGGGCGTCGGCGGTGTGCTTCGAGGGCGAGGTCGACGTCAAACTTGGGGAGCACGACCTGGGTCGCAGCCTTCTTCACCGAGGCCAGTAGGAAGAAGGTCAGACCGAAAGCGTGAAAGTAGGGGAGGAGTGAGAAGAAGACTTCTGCGCCCTCGTGCAACTTGAAGACCCAGAACAGGCACTGGTCGACGTTGGCGCCGAGGTTGCGGTGGGTGAGGGGAACCGACTTGGGGACCCCGTTGGTTCCGCCGGTGTGGAGAATGACCGCGATGTCATCGACTTTGGCGTGCGGGTAGTGAGCGGGAAGTGGGCTGGCTTCCCGGACGGCCCTATCCCACGATAGGGCCGAGGACGGGACCGGGGATCTCAGCGAAGCACGCTGCTTGCGGGCGGCCTTGACAGGAAGGGTAAGTAGGATGCGGGTCTTGACGGGCATGTGAGCGGTGATGTCGACGGACAGCACAGTCTCCAAAGTGGAGTCCCCGCCGATTGGGAGGTGAGCGACCGACCCTTCCCACGCGATGGCAACCTTGGCCTTGTGACGCGCGACCTGACCGGCAATCTCATCGGCGGGTGCCATGGGGTTGTGTTGGGCGGCAATCGCCCCAATCCTTTGACACGCGTAGAAGGCGACGAAAGCCTGGGGACAGTTCGGCAGTGAGAGTGCAACTACGTCCCCGCGTTCAACGCCCAGGTCAGTCAGCACTTGAGCGCCACGTTCAGCCTGGTCAAGGACCTCTGCGTAGGTGATGGTTTTTCCGAAGTAGTCCAGGGCAACGGTGTTGGGGTAGCGCTTTGCTGCGTCCTCGAGCAGGTGGTAGACCGACTCCGTTGGGATGGGGATTTCAAAGGGAACTCCGGGCTCGTAGTGCTTGTGCGCCTGTTCGGCAATTGTTTCGCGTTTAGCCACGGAAGTAGCTCCTCAACCTTTACCTCAAAATATCCTCTCGATATCGTACGCTGATAGTCCTAGTTCTGGTGCGTCGTAAGCGCGGCGCACAATGGCGCACGCTGGTAATTTCGGGGCAAGACCGACACGTCGTGAAATGTATACGTGGGGGTGAAAACCCCGCGTGGGGTGCCTACCCCAGACGCACATTTGATCCCAACATATACATTTCGCACAGCGCGGCGCAGCGAGGCGAGGCGCGGCGCGCCGGGTGGCGTGGCTGAGGGTTGCGACCTGGTTCGTCACGGTAGTAGGTCGATTACTCCTGGTCGGGCTTTCATTGCGTGAATGACCAGTTCGTTTCCGCTGTCAAAAACGAGGATGACCAGTTCAAATAGTCGTCCTTTGGCGTCGAATCCGACTCTTAGCTGACGCGATGGATTGTCTTCGTCGAGGTCTTCAATCCACAGTGCCCACTCCGCGGCGTAGAGTGCGTCGTCGTCTGTTATTCCGTGTTTGCGTGCGGAGGGGTTGACCTTCATGCTGAGGCCAGGTGCAGCGCCTCTCGGATAACTTCCGAGCGTGTGGTTCCTTCTTCTTTCACGCGAGCATCAAGTCTCTCGACTTCCTCTTTGGTTAGACGCAGGGCGATAACTTGGGAAGCAACTGCTCCGCGTCCGGGCCGACCCCTTCCGCGCTTCTTCATTGCGACGTAGTCGTATCCGGCCTCGGCCTCATCAGCCCATGCCTGAATCTGTTCTTCGGTTACCGGCTTGCCGTCGATTGTCTCGTTGGTACCCATACCAATATCGTATAACGAAAATGGTGTGGTTCAAGGATTTGGGGGTTGGAGGGTGGGTGTAGGCAAAAAGAATCCCAGCGGTCAAAATACGCTGGGATTTTCGTGGCTCCGACGGGCGTCGATCCCGTGACCTTTCGATTTTCAGTCGAACGCTCTACCAACTGAGCTACAGAGCCGAAAGTCGGCCCTAAAGCCGACTCTCCGCGACCCCGACGGGACTTGAACCCGCGACCTCCGCCGTGACAGGGCGGCGCGCTAACCAACTGCGCTACGGGGCCTAACCTGAAAGAAGCCGAAGCCACTTCCAAGACCGACCGGAGGATTACCCCGATCTTTGGCCAGTGATCATTCTAGTAGTTGAACAATCGCTCTCCCAAATCGTGAGCAAATCTTTGAGATTTGACACTTCATTGAGAAGTACCCCCAACGGGATTCGAACCCGTGCCGCCGCCGTGAAAGGGCGGTGTCCTAGGCCGCTAGACGATGGGGGCCTGTTGACTTGGTTCCCGAAAGAACTTCTATCTCCAAGACGGAAATCATACGTGAGCCAAGACGTGACCACAAATCATTTTGGGCTCCTAGTTCAACAGGTAATAGATCCCACAGTTCCGTAGGCTGGGTGATTGGATGGTGCAGAAGACTTTGTAGGTGCTCTCAATGCCACGAATTCCCCGCTAACGGGACTGATAGTTGGCGCGGCGATGGGTGCGCTGGTTGCGCTCATTTTCGTCGTAGTACTCTCCTTTGGGTTTCGTGGCCACGGGGTCGTGAGCCGCCTGGTGCGTAGCACGCGCGCCCAGATTGCATTGCTCTTCACCACGCTCGGTGCTTGGACGGGATTTGTGCTGACAACTCCTCCCGACCCTCCTGACTGGTACGGACACGTCGCCCACGGACTTTTGGTGGCCGTGATTGTTGTTGGTGGATGGATCATCTACGCGGGAATGGGTCTGCTCGGTGAGCCGGAAATCTTGGCAGATGTCCGCACCGGAAGGGACATCCGTCGCTTTCGTACTCAGGTGCAAATCCTGCGCCGCGCCTCTCAGGCAGCAACCGTCACCCTGACACTGGTTTTTGTGCTGTTGACATTCCCTGAGGCGAGGGCGCCCATGGCGTCCCTACTTGCCTCGGCGGGTTTGATTTCGGTTGTCGCGGGCCTCGCCGCGCAGACAACTTTGGGGAACGTTTTCGCAGGGCTGCAACTGGCGTTCACCGATGCGCTTCGGGTCGGTGACAACATAGTTGCCCCCGGTGAATCACAGCCGGGACGCGTGGAGGAAATCACTCTCACCTATGTCGTTGTCCGAGTTTGGGATGAGCGTCGCATAATCTTGCCCTCGACCGAGTTCACAACAAAGGGATTTGAGAATTGGACCCGCAAGTCCGCATCCCAGCTGTCCGCCTTTGAGATTCAGGTTGATTGGACCGCGCCTGTTGCTGAGATCCGCGCCGAGGTGCAACGCCTCCTGAAGTCGACGGACCTTTGGGATGGGAGGACGTGGAGCGTTCAGGTCTACGACCTGCCTGGCGCATTCATGACGTTGCGGATAACGGTTTCGGGCGACAACTGGGCGCGCTTGCAGGACCTGCGAGGTTACTTGCGTGAGAACCTTGTTGCCTGGATCCGCGAGAACATCCCCTCAGCGGTTCCGCGTGAACGGCTGATTGTCTCAGAGGCTCCCGAGGTCACGCCCGGTATGGGAACCGACGAACTCGATATCAGCCTGCTTGCTGATCCCTCCCTGATCGGACCACTCGGTGGTGGCGACTTCACCAAGGAGCAGCTCTTCAAGCCTGACCCAGATGCGCTGTTGCGTTCAGCAGCTCCCAGCGTTGAGGGTGCCCATTTGTTCTCTGGAAACCCAGCGGGTGAGAAGCGCGCATCCCTCTACGAGGGCCCAGGTCACGAAACGCTCTTGCACCGGGCTCTTCGTTCCCTGCAAAGGGCTAAGGACGAGGCCGCCTTGCCCCTAATGGGAGAGTTCGACCCCGAGGTCGTCAAGCAGGTCCAAAGCAAGGCCAAGCCTGGCGCGCCCACAGGGGAGGGGACTAGCGTTAACTGACATCCACATTGGCTTTCGATGGAAGGGGAGGGTGGCAATGGCATACGAACTTGATGAAGAAACCTGGAGAAAGCGCCTCTCCCCGCTTGAGTTTCAAGTCCTCCGCCAGGCTTCGACAGAGCGCCCCGGTTCAGGGGAGCACCTCTATGAGGATCGGCCTGGCACCTACTACTGCAAGGGCTGCGGCCAGGCCCTTTTCGACGCTTCAACCAAGTTTGATGCGGGCTGTGGCTGGCCCAGTTTCTTTGAGAACAAGCCGGGCGCCGTCACTGAGGACACCGACTACCTGCTGGGATATCCCCGTACTGAGATCCGTTGCTCGCGATGCAACTCCCATCTGGGGCACGTCTTCCCCGACGCTCCCGATACACCAACCGGCATGCGGTACTGCATGAACTCCGTTGCTCTGAACTTTGAGCCCGAGGACGACGGGTCGGACCGCAACTGACTGGAAACCCACCGCGGAAAGGCAGCCTGGCAGTGTTGCCTGCCCCCGCACTCTTCATATCCGCCGCGCTGTTTCAATACGTTGGCGCGGCAATCGCCATCGGCCTGTTTGGCGTCCTCGACCCCGGGGCGGTCGTCTGGTGGCGCATCATCATCGGTGGCGTGGGAATGGTGCTCCTCTGGCGTCCGTGGCGAGTGCGGTGGACCCCACGTTCCCTGGGGGCTTCGATTCTCTTCGGACTGGCACTCGCGGGCACCAACCTGCTCTTCTATGAAGCCATTGCACGGATCCCTCTTGGTGCCACCGTCTCCCTTGAGTTCCTTGGTCCCGTCGCGGTGGCAGTCCTTCGAGGACGAGGACGCGAGCCGCGCATCGCCGCCGGGATCGCCCTCGTCGGAGTTGTGCTCATCGGTGGCGTGGGCTTAGACCTAACCGACGCGACCACGCGAACCGGGTTCTTTTTTGGCCTGGCCGCTGGAGCCGCATGGGCCGGATACATCCTGCTGGGCGCCCGCATCTCCCAATCCGCTCCGCCCGGACCGTCGCTTGCGGTCGGAATGGTGGCGTCCGGGGTGGTCTTCCTCCCATTCCTCTGGTCCCAGGTCGTTACGACTCCGCTGACGCCCTCGTCCCCCGTGGTGTTGACCTGGGGTTTGGTACTAATGCTGGTCGGGGTTGGTCTCTTCTCAACGACCATTCCTTACTCGATCGAAGCCGTGGCCTTCTCCAGACTGCCCGCCGCCACCTTCGCGTTGCTCACCGCCCTCCTCCCCGCGACATCGACGCTGGTTGGCGCGGTAGCCCTACGGCAAATCCCCACGGTTGCCGAGTTGATAGGTTTGGTACTGATTTCTGTCGCCGTCTGGCTTGCTTCCCGGGCGCCCTCGACAAACTAGGAGTTGTGGAATGCTGAACCTACTGTGGATGGCCATTGTCGGCGCTGTGATCGGTGTTGTTGCCAGCATGTTCATCCAGGGGTCGCGGGCATCGGGTATGGGATGGACGATCTTCCTCGGCGCGGGTGGTTACGCCCTCGGCGGTTTCCTTGCGTATTCTTTCCACTGGTCAACGCTGATTCAGTGGATTTGCGGGATCGCGGCGGCAACACTTTTGCTCACTGGTTATCTCATGGTGACCGCGAAACGCGAATAACAGGCACAATACCCCCATGCACCACTCACCGCTTTCCCTCCCCCAAGATCACGCCTGTCTGACGGTTCACGGTCCAGACTCGGCTGGAATCGTTGCCGCTGTTACCGGCATGCTTGCTCGCAACGGGGGCAATATTGTCGCCCTCGACCAGTACGCGGACGAAACGCGAGGTGGGAAGTTCTTCCAGAGAGTGGTCTTCCACAAGGCGGGCCTCGCTGTTGCAATGCCCGGACTTCGCGAGGATATCGACGCGACTTTGCGCCCGTTCGGGCTGGACTGGGAACTGCGTGATCAGTCGGTTCCCAAGCGCATGGCGATCCTGGCTTCGAAACAGGACCACTGCCTGCTGGACCTCCTGTGGCGTCGTCGTCGCGGTGAGTTGCCGGTCAGTATTCCCATGGTGATTTCCAACCACGCGGACACGGCCGAGGACGTGCGCTCCTTCGGTGTCCCCTTCTTCCACGTGCCATCTGAGAAGGGTCCGGATAAGTCCAGGGCTGAGAAGAAGATCCTAGAGTTGCTGCGGGGCAACGTCGACTTCGTGGTGTTGGCCCGTTACATGCAGATCCTCTCCGGGGACTTTTTGGCCGAGGTCGGCGTTCCGGTCATCAACATTCACCACTCATTCCTTCCGGCATTCATTGGGGCCAACCCATATTTGAAGGCGAAGGAGCGCGGCGTGAAACTGATCGGAGCGACCTCGCACTACGTCACCGAAGACTTGGATGAGGGGCCGATCATTGACCAGGACACGGTCCGCGTCACCCACGCTGACACCGTTACTGAGTTGGCTCGACGCGGTGCGGATGTGGAACGCCAGGTGCTGGCGCGTTCTGTGCTGTGGCACGCGGAGGACCGCGTCATTCGCGATGGTCGGCAGACGATCGTCTTCTGAGGGCGCTGCGGCGCGGGCGGTTAGCGGCGCTTCTCGCGGGCATCGATAAAGCGCCACGGTTCATGCCGGGTTTCCGCGTAGTCAATCCCGATTCGTGGGGTGGCCCGCAGGGTGACCGGGTCGGTGCGCGGGGTGATGAACAGGTCGGTGCCGCTCAGATCGCTTCCGTAGTCGGCGCCGGTAATGGCCATGGCTTGACACAGTTTGCCGGGGCCGTCAGCAAGAGCTTTGCGGCCGCCCCGGAGGTCACGCATCTGCTCTTCGCCGCTGATGGGGTGTATTCCGCGAATGAGGACGCCCTCGCCCGTTCCCTCCGGACGCGTGACAGCGTTGAGGTTCCACCACATGCCGTAGATCAGATAGATGTAGGCGTGGCCGGGCGGGCCGAACATAACCTGGTTGCGTTTGGTGCGCCCGCGGGCGGTGTGTGCCGCGTCGTCTGCTTCCCCCAGGTAGCCTTCGGTTTCGGTAATGCGACCGACGAGGACGCCCCCGCCTAGGGTCTCCGGAAGTCTGCGGTGGAGGTAGCAACCCACCAGGTCTTGCGCGACTAGCAGGGTGTCGCGCTCATAGAAGGAGTGGGGCAGTGGGAGTTGCAGGTCTTGCACGTTTTCCTTCCATGGGGGTTGGACGCCAGCGCCAAGTGTCGGAGGGCGTTGTTAGGCTGATTGTAGTTAGTCGGAATGCATGGAGGTTGCCGGTGGTACAGATAGTCGTCTATGGCGCGGGACGCCTGGGGCAGGCCGTCATCGCGGCTGCAAAGGCAGCGGGGTGCGGGATTGTGGCAGTGGATCGCCACCTCTTGGAAAGCGGTGGCGGCGATGCAGTTGGCGCGCCGATGTTTGCGACGCTTGAGGAAGCGGCGCAGCAGACGTCCCCGGATGTGATTGTTGATGCCTCACGCGCGGATGCCCTCGATGAGGTGCTTGAGTTCGCGGTGGGTAGCGGAACCGGGTTGGTTATCGCCGCAACGGGCCATGATGAGGGCCAGGTTGCGAAGATGAAAGAGGCCGCGAAGGTTATTCCGCTACTACGGTCTTCCAACCTGTCGGTCGGGGTGAACGTTCTGCGTCGGTTGGCTTCTGACGCGGCTCGCATGCTTGGTCCGGTGGACACTGAGATTGTTGAGGCCCACCACAGGCTGAAGGTCGACGCCCCCTCAGGGACGGCGCTGACCCTTGCGGAAGCGGTGCGGGATGCAGTCGATGTGGACCGTGAGTTCGTCTATGGGCGCAGCCCTTCAGACCACGGGGCCCGCGGGAACGAAATCGGTATTCATGCGGTTCGCGGCGGGACCGTGGTTGGTGAGCATACGGTGACGTTCTTGTTGGACGATGAGATTGTTGAGCTGCGCCACGTTGCACAGTCGCGCGGGGTGTTTGGATTTGGCGCGGTGAAGGCGGCACGTTTCGTAAAGGGTGCGCAGCCCGGTTTGTACACGATGGAAGACCTGTTGGGCTAGAGGGGCCAAGACTATGTTGAATGAAGAGTTCCAGAAGATTCCGTCCTCGTACCTATTTAGCGACATCGCGAAGAAGGTCGGCAAGTACCAAGAGACGCACCCCGACCAGCAGGTTCTGCGCTTGGGGATCGGGGATGTGACACTCCCGCTGGCCCCGGCAGTTGTTGCGGCGCTGCATGAGGCAGTGGATGAGCAGGCGTCAAGTGAGACGTTTGCTGGCTATGGGCCTGAGCAGGGCTATGGCTTCCTTCGTGAGGCGATCGCGGAGGGAGAGTACGGTGTGATCGGCGTCAGTGTCGACCCTGATGAGATCTTTGTCGGTGACGGTGCGAAATCAGACACGGGCAACATCCAAGAGCTGTTCTCGGTTGATGCGTCGGTCGCAGTGGCGGATCCGGTGTATCCCGTTTACGTGGACTCCAATGCCATGGCGGGTCGGTTGGGGGAATACAGGGACGGCACCTGGTCGAATCTGACATACCTCAGTTGCACGGAAGCGAACGGCTACAAGCCGCCGTTTCCCAGCGAACACGTTGACCTGATTTATCTCTGCTACCCCAACAATCCCACCGGGACCACATTGACCCGTTCGGAGTTAGAGGGATGGGTGGACTACGCGCGCCACAACGGGAGCATCATCCTGTTTGATGCCGCTTACAGGGCTTTCATTACGGATGACTCGATCCCGCGAAGCATCTACGAAATCGATGGGGCTCGGGAGGTGGCTCTTGAGTTCGGCAGCTTCTCTAAGACCGCTGGGTTCACCGGGTTGCGTTGTTCGTGGACGGTCGTGCCTAAGGAGCTGCAGGTCGAGGGCGTGTCGCTGCACGCCATGTGGAACCGCCGCCAGTCAACGAAGTTCAATGGAACACCGTACGTGGTGCAGAAGGCTGCAACCGCGATTTACACGCCGGAGGGTCGGGTGCAGGTCCAGGAAGCCATTGACTACTACCTGCGTAATGCGGCGCTGATCCGGGACGCACTGCTTGGAAGCGGAATCGAAGCCGTCGGTGGGGACAACTCCCCGTACGTGTGGTTCAAGTGCCCCGGTGGCATGGATTCTTGGGAGTTCTTCGACTATCTGCTGAACAACGCGCAGATTGTTGGTACGCCGGGTGTCGGCTTCGGCCCTGCTGGGGAAGGGCAGTTCCGCCTCAGTGCTTTTGGCTCTTTTGAGACTACCTCTGAAGCGGTGCGGCGCCTCCAGGCTCTCTTGCCGACGCTCAAAGGGTAGCCCGCCCTCGTCCTCAACACTTCGCAAATAGTTCGTCCTCGTCCCACTCCATCCCCCGTCGCATCGCAGCTGCCCCGGCCGCACTTAGAGAAAGGACTGGCAATGCCCCGCACTGCCCCCTCAGAAGCAAAACTACGTGAGATCGTTGCGAAGATTCCGACGCCGTTCCACCTCTACGATGCTGCGGGAATCCGCGCCAACGTGGATGCCTTGCAACAGGCTTTCGCGTGGAACCCGGGCTTCAAAGAGTACTTTGCGGTCAAGGCAACCCCGAATGCCGCCATCCTCAAGCTGCTCAAGGATCAAGGGTGTGGGGTCGACTGTTCCTCTTACACTGAGCTCCTGCTCTCTGATGCTATGGGCTTCAAGGGGCACGACATCATGTTCTCCTCGAATGTCACGTCCGCAGAAGAGTACCGTTTGGCACGCAAACTGGGCGTCCTCATCAACCTTGACGACATTAGCCACATTGATTTTCTCGCGGAAAATGGCGGTATCCCAGAAGAGATCTGCTTGCGCTACAACCCGGGGGGCGACTTCAAGTTGGGGACCCGGGTCATGGGGGATCCTGGGGACGCCAAGTACGGGCTGACTCCGGCCCAGATGCCGGTAGCGATCAACCGCCTGAAGGAACTGGGTGTCAAGCGGTTCGGAATTCATGCGTTCCTGGCTTCAAACACCACTGATGGCGGTTACTATCCGGCGCTGGCGAAGATTCTCTTCCAGTTGGCTGTGGACCTTGCCGAGGAGTGCGATGCGGAGTTCTTCCTCATCAACCTCTCCGGGGGCATCGGTATCCCGTATGAGCCCGGTCAGCCCAATGCGGACCTCACAGCTATTGGGGCTCAAGTTGAGGTGGCGTACCAAGAGACGATCGTGGCCGCGGGAATGGACCCGGTTGCAGTGGTCACGGAGTTGGGGCGGTACATTACCGGGCCGAATGCGTGGCTGGTCGCCACTGCCCTGCACCACAAGGACACACACAAGCAGTATGTCGGCCTGGATGCCAGCGCTGTGAACCTGCTACGCCCGGCCATGTACGGCGCATACCATCACATCACGGTTGCCGGGAAGGAAGATGCGCCCCTCGACCACGTTTACGATGTGACCGGGTCACTGTGCGAAAACAATGACAAGTTCGCCATTGATCGTCCTCTTCCAGAAATTGAGATTGGCGATCTTGTAGTGCTGCACGACACCGGGGCCCACGGACACTCCATGGGGTACAACTACAACGGAAAGCTTCGCTCCGCCGAGGTGCTCCTTGAAGAAGACGGGTCTTTCCGCATGATTCGCCGCGCCGAAACGCCGCGGGATTACTTTGCGACAATCGCGGGTTTTGAGGTGACGGAGGACCTGGGTAAACCAGAACTTGATCCGCTACTGCACGACCCGGTAAATAACGCGTAATCTAGCCGGACACTACCCAGAGGTTCACAACTTTCACCCTTAGAGGAGCACATGAGATGGCAACCGTAAACGTCGCAGTACTTGGGGCAGGGACCGTTGGCTCACAGGTGATTCGCCTTATTCAGGAGGAAGGCGGCGACCTTGCGGCCCGCGCCGGTGCCGATCTGAACATCCAGGCGGTCGTTGTCCGTAACGTGTCTGCGCCCCGCGATGTAGAGATTGATCCCGCGTTGCTCACCACGGATGCGAACCAGGCCATTGACAACGCGGATCTGGTCATCGAGCTGATCGGCGGTATTGAACCGCCGCGCACTTTGGTATTGCGCGCACTCAGCCAGGGCAAGACCGTGGTGACTGGTAACAAGGCACTCCTTGCAGCTCACGGCCCAGAGTTGTACGAGGTCGCAGCCCAGAATGGTGCTGACCTCTACTACGAAGCCGCCGTCGCGGGTGCAGTTCCGGTTGTGTATGGGCTCCGCGAGTCTCTGGCGGGAGATAAGATCCTCCGCGTCCTCGGCATTGTCAATGGAACTACCAACTTTATTCTCGACTCGATGACCTCGACGGGTGCTTCGTATGAGGACGCATTGGCTGAGGCCCAGCGGCTCGGCTTTGCTGAGGCTGACCCCACGGCAGATGTTGAAGGGCTAGATGCCGCGGCGAAGTGCGCCATCTTGGCGTCACTCGCCTTCCACACCAGGGTGTCTATCGACGACGTCGCGGTTGAGGGGATTTCAAGCATCACGGCTGACGATATTGCTGAGGCAGAGGCCGGGGGCAACGTCATCAAGCTGCTCGCAATTGCTGAACGCGTCACGAAGGATGATGGCACCGAATGGGTTTCAGTGCGGGTCCACCCCACGCTTGTCCCACGTGACCACGCCCTCGCCAATGTCAACGGTGCTTTCAACTCGATTGTTGTGGATGGTGAATCTGCTGGTCGGCTCATGTTCTACGGTCAAGGTGCAGGCGGGGCTCCGACAGCGACAGCCGTACTTTCAGATGTTGTGGCTGCGGCCTCGCACATTGCCAACGGTGGGAACGGTCCAAGGGAACTGGTGTATGCAAACCTGCCGATCTTGCCGCGCGCGGAGGCCGTTACCCGTTACCAGGTGCAGGCAGAGATTCGCGACAGGGTAGGTGTGCTGGCTGAAGTGGCGGGCATCTTCGCTGCGAACGGGGTCTCTATCAAGTCGGTGAGTCAGAGGGACGCCAACGATGAGGTCAGTGAGGGGAGCGGCGATCTCAAGACTGCTGTTCTGACGATTCTCACTCACCGCGCCACGGAAGGTTCCTTGGAGCAGGTGGTTGCAGACCTGAACGACAGCGCATCAGTCATTGAGGTGAGTTCGATCCTGCGTTCAGAGGTCAGCGCCTAGGCGCCAACTCGGCACCCCCGGCATCCGCCGTCACGTAAGGTTGCCGCCGTCACACGCAAGCACTGGGCCACAGACCTAAGGTCGCCGATGTCGCCTAAGGTCGCCAATAATTCGCTAGAACAGCGGCGACCTTAGTGGATATCGGCGACCTTAGGAATGGCGGGGTGCTCCGCCGAGTCAAGATCGGTGGCGTGGCGCTCCATTGGGTCGCGCGCAGTGGACTTTCGGGCAGGCTCAGTCGGCTCCAACCGGCGAACGGAACAGAGCAGTAGCCTCAGTCGCCGGCAGCGGGCGAACGGAACAGCGCAGCCGACTCCGCCGGCAGCAGGTGGCCCGGCAGCGTTGCACCGCCAAGTTGAACGTCGCTGTCTGCGACTCTGTTGTCCTGGGCTGGGCTGGTAGACCGAGCGTTGCCAGGGTGGGCTGCGCTGCTGAGCAGCATCCAGTCTCGAGACAACCCGCGTGGAAGTGGGACAGGCGCCGAAGTGAAATTCACGACCAGGTCAACGGTGGTTTGAGTTGGGGTCTCGGCAGCAGTCTGCTCGCTAGGCTCCACGGTTGGAAGTGCCCAGAGGCGCAGATGCAGGAACCCGGTCCTTTCAACTTCGGCAACTGGCGAAACCCATTCCAAAGCACCAGACCCCAAGGCAGGCTCTTCCCTGCGCAATCGCAGCAGGTTGCGGTAAAGACTCAGCATGGAGGACGGATCACCGGCCTGCTGCGCGACCGTCAGTGACGCCCACTGATCCGGCTGGGGCAGCCAGGTCTGCGGTGGGGGCGCCCCGGGTCCTGTGGGAGAAAACCCGAACGGCGGTTCAGATCCTGACCAGGGAAGAGGAACGCGGCAGCCATCTCGGCCTCGAACGGCCCCATTTGTGCGGAAGAATGATGGATCTGTCAGAACCTCGTCAGGCAAATCCGTCACCTCGGGAAGGCCCAACTCCTGACCCGCATAGATGTATGCGCTGCCGGGAAGGGATAGGAGTAGAACCGCCATGGCCCGAGCCCGACGCACCCCGATGTCAGAGGCTGCGTCCTCGCTGCCAGCGCCTGCAGTGTCGACTTGCGGGACATACGCCCCGCTCAGCGACCCACCGGTTGCGTAACGCGTGACGGACCGGACCGTATCGTGGTTGTCCGTCACCCAGGTGGTCGCGGCGCCAACGTCGGCGAAGGCGCGAGCCGACTCAAAGATAGCCCGCGCAATCTCTCCCCCGTCCCACCCCGTCTTCAGGAAGCGGAAGTTGAACGCCTGGTGCATCTCATCCGACCTCAAGAACAGGGCGACGATGTCGTCATCAGCGCCTGTCTCAATGACTGCCATGGTCTCTGGATACTCATCCATCACGGCGCGAAAATGGCGGTAAATGTCGTGAACTGGGCTCGCAGCATCCTTGGGGATGACCGGCCATCCGCCCTCGGTGTCTGGCCACGCCGTGTCCTTGATCAGGGCATCGGAAACGTCGATACGAAAGCCATCTACACCGAGGTCAAGCCAGAAGCGCAGCACGCCCTCAAAGAACTCCAAAACCCGGGGATTCCCCCAGTTAAAATCAGGCTGAGTGGGGTCAAAGAGGTGGTAGTACCACTGACCCGGCTGGCCATCGGCCTCGACAACGCGTGTCCAACTTGGTCCCCCGAACACCGACTTCCAGTTGTTAGGCGGTAGCCCCCCACTCGCGCCGTCGCCCTCGACGAAGTGGTACATGGCCCGCTCCGGACCCCCGGGCAGACCGCACAGAGCGGCCTGGAAGAGGGGATGTTGGTCAGAACTGTGGTTCGGGACCAAGTCGATAATGACCGCTAAACCCTGCTCATGAGCGGTGTGAAGCAGCGCCTCAAAGTCCTCCAGGCTTCCAAAAACTGGGTCAACGTCGCGGTAGTCCGCAATGTCGTAACCAGCATCCACCTGGGGCGATGGGTAAAAGGGACTAAGCCAAAGTGCGTCAACGCCAAGGTCTTTCAGGTATGCGAGCCGCGAGGTGATACCCGCCAAGTCCCCCATTCCTGACCCCGAAGAATCCGCGAAAGAGCGCGGGTATACCTGGTAGACGACGCCCGTCTTCCACCAGCTTGATTCAGTCGTCGATTCCGGCATCGTCAGCTTCAGTGATAAGCCATTCTGTGAACGTGATCGAAAGCCGTTTGCGGCGTGGCGACGCAACGTAGGGACCGGCTTTCACCTTCAGGGCGCCCTCGAACGGGAACATGCGCACTAGCTGCAGCGGCTCACCATCAACGCTGGCGTAAATCCACATCATCTCGTGTTTCCACGCGGCTCGAACTCGCACCGGGCGCCCGTTCCAGTCGGCCACCTGACACATCGAACGGTCGGAAAGTCCCCGGGTCAGAGTCGCAGTGAGCTGCAGGAGCCCGTCGGAGAGCTCCATGCCCGCCTTTGCCCACGTTGCGTCGTCTGAAACGATGAAGATGCCGGCCTGGTCAAACTGTTCGGTCATGTCCGCAATGAATGCGACCTCGACCGCTTGGCCCTGATGAAGGTCGGTGACGAGGGCGTTCTCGGTGTGAACCGTCTTCGCGGGATCGGTGCTATTCCATGCATCCGACATCTCTGTTGCCGTGATGGTAAGGCCCAGTGGGCTGCTCCGGACGTCCTCGGGTACGTGGGTCCACAGACCCTCTTCCCACGGCACAGCGCGGACGGTCATCAGTTGCATCATTCCTGCCACCCCCTCGTGGTCTTGGCACACACCAAACGTTACCGAACGTGGCGTGCAACTTCGCGCATTACGCCCACGGTGAGCTAAGCGCCACCTTTTGTCAGACCAGGTCCGCGAGTCCGAGGCGCTGGTTCGGAAGAACGAGTTAGGTACCTACTTCGTCACCTTGAGCTGTTCGTCGACAGTCCCCCCGCGAACTGCAACGATTCCGGCCGCTGACATGGGGACTGCGGTGAGGGCGAGGACGATGAGGATGGGCTCCCAGTTCCCAATCGCACCGAACGTAATCCCGACAAGGAATGGGCCCACGGCAGCAAGCAGGTAGCCGACCGGTTGGACGAATCCGGACAGGGCCGCAGTGATGGAAGCGTGACGTGTCTTGTCGATGATGAGGGCGAGGGCGGTGGGGAAGCAAAACCCGGCTACTGACAGGCACAGCGCCCACAGCCAGGGGAGCGTCGTTGGGAGAAAAGCTATCCCCAGGTATCCGATAGCCAGCAGGGCACCGAAAACAGTAATGAGGCTTTGCAGCCCACGCCCTCGGGAAACCAGCCACGGCATGACGAGTCCACCCGGTATGCCGCCGAGGGCGATGATTGAAATCATTATTCCCGCAGAGGTCGCATCCAAACCTCCTGCCCTGTAGGCAACTGGTGCCCAGCCAAACTGGATGTATGCCTGCATGGACTGAAGCCCAAAGAAGAACATGAGGGCGACCGCTGTCTTTGACTTCCAGATCTTCTGGCGACCAGCGTGGCCGCCGACGAGTTGGGGGTGCTCCTTCTTACGCAGAGACGCGTCCCTCAAATAAAGGTATAACCACAGCGCAAACGCCACAAGGCTGATCGCCGCCCACACACCGATGGCAGCTCGCCAGCCCAAAAGTGGTTAGAACCGACCCCGCAAGTAGTGCCCCAACTAGTCCACTCCACGATGCAAGTCTGATAGAAATGATGCCGATCGCGGCGAAGCAAATGCCGGGCAGAGCAGTGAGAAGCCCCGCCAATCCTCCGCTCATTCCAAGGGAGTCCATCAATTCGGGGAGCGCAGGCCCAACAGAAGTAGCCCCGGGACGCAGGCTTGCTGCAGTGACAATCGCTGCCGCTACCAACACCAGAACGAGGGCGCCACTGCGGCGGTCTCGTCTCGGTATTTGGACCAAATTGGGAGTCTCGGGGATCTTCGACATAGCTGTGTAGCCTAATTCGTCCTCGTCCGCAGTGGAATTCTTCTTGAAATTCCACCAATTGCCCGCGCGGTGTATCAGCGCGCTATTCTTGGGGCACTTCGCAACCTGTCCTGTTGTTAGGGCGCATTTCTGTGCCTTGGCGTGGGTCAGAGATGAAGTTGCGGGGACCACGGAAAGATTTTTTATGTACCGGTACCTATTCAGGCGGTTGCTCAACTACCTGGTGTTGCTGTTTATTGCGGTTTCGCTTGCCTACCTACTGGCGGGAACCGCACTGAATCCGCGCACCCAGTTTGACTTTACCAACCCCAACCTCGATGTGGATTCTGTCAACGCAATGTTGACTGCCTACAACATCAACCCTGACATTCCACTCCTGGAGCGCTACTCAACGTGGCTACAGAATGTTCTGTTCCACTGGGACTGGGGCCGCACGCCAAAGGGTGACTTTGTCAACAGTATTCTGGCGACTCGCATCTGGGTTTCGGTGCGACTCATCACAATTGGGTCTTTCGTCGGCATCATCGGCGGTGTCGCTCTGGGTGCTTGGACTGCAACGAGGCAGTACAAGGTTTCGGACAGGGTCGTCTCCCTGCTCGCCCTCATCGTTATCTCAACTCCTACCATCGTCATCGCGACAATCCTGCAGATCCTGGCGGTTCGTTTCAATCAGGCGACAGGAACCGGGTTCTTTGAGTTTGTTGGTGAGACTGGGAACATTGGCAACTATCCGGGCGCTGAGTTGGTAAACAGACTGCAACACCTGCTGCTTCCGACAATCTCCATGTCGCTTGGCGGCATCGCCACCTATTCGCGTTACCAGCGCAACCTGATGTTGGACACGCTGGGCGCCGACTACGTGCGCACCGCCCGAGCCAAGGGCCTTCGCAAGGGGACCGCCGTGCGTAAGCACGCCCTCCGCACCGCGTTGATTCCAATGGCAACTTACTTCGCGTTTGTGATCGCCGGACTCTTTACGGGGGCGACTATCACGGAGCAAATCTTCTCGTGGCATGGCATGGGGATCTTCTCAGTCATGTCGATTACCCAGCATGACGTTAACGGCACCGTGGCCGTCGTGGCGTTCTCCGCAGCTACAACATTCTTTGGACTGATGCTTGCAGATGTATTTACTGTCGTGGCCGACCCGCGCGTGCGCGTTAGTTAGGAAGGGGGAGAGCAATGGCAATTGGAGATAACAAATCTAGTGGCGATCCGTCGCACCCATACTTTTCCCGCGACCCGATTCGTCGTGAAGAGGACGGTTTCAACACTAAAGGCAGCCAGCCTGACCCGGCCGGTGAATTGGGGATTGACCCGGACGGTCTAACCACGCCTAGCGCTAGCGAGGAGGGCCTGGAAGGTGTTCGGACCGAAGTTGCCGTCCAGGATGAAAAGGTCGCGAACCAGGCGTTCGAAGACGAGGACCTCGACAAGAAACCTCTGACCCGCGGTCAGCTGATTTGGCGTCGTTTCTCCCGTTCGAAGACCGCGATGTTCGGCCTCATCGGTTTCATATTGATCGTCGTCTTTGCAATCATCGGCCCCTACATCAGCCCCTGGGAATACCGCCAGGTTGACAGTGGAAACTTCCTCAAGGGACCGTCTGCCGAACACTGGCTTGGCACGGGACAGACGGGGCGCGACATGTTCGCTCTTACCGTTGCCGGCCTCCGCAAATCGCTGGTTATCGGCCTCTCCGTCGCCGCCATTCAAACGGTCGTTGCAGCACTGGTTGGAGCCTCGGCCGCATTCTTCGGCAAGTGGTACGACAAGGTGGTTCTGTGGATCATCGACTTGCTGCTGGTGATCCCCGCGTTCCTTCTGATCGCAATCATAACTCAGCGCATGTCTGGCAGTAAGAGCTCAACAATCACGTTCATTTTCCTGCTGGCAGCATTCTCCTGGATGCTGACGGCCCGCGTGATCCGCGCAATGACGCTGTCTGTCACAAACCTTGACTACGTGCGGGCCGCAAAGTACATGTCGGTTCCGTCGTGGGCGACCATCACCAAGCACATCCTTCCCAACGTTTCGTCTTACCTCATCATTGATGCGACGCTCGCGGTGGTTGCCGCCGTCATGATGGAGACCTTCCTGTCGTACTTCGGGTTCGGTGTCCAGCCGCCAGAGACTTCGCTTGGTGTCTTGCTTTCAGAAGGCCAGGCGATGGCGACCTCGTTCCCCTGGACCTTCCTGGCACCCGCGACCATCCTGACCTTGATGCTGGTGTGCATCAACTTCATCGGTGACGGTCTGCGCGATGCCATTGACCCGACCTCAAAGTCCGGAGGCACACTGTGAGTCGTCGAAACAAGAATCAACCAACTTTCGAAAGCAACGAACTACCAGAGAAGAAGGATGACGTCCCAGTTCTTGAGGTCAAAGACCTCAAGGTTACGTTCCCGTCCGAGGACGGGGCGGTTCACGCTGTTCGTGGCGTCAACTTCACCCTGCGCAACGGGGAAGTCCTTGGAATCGTGGGTGAATCCGGGTCCGGCAAGTCTGTTACCTCAATGGCCGTGATGGGTCTGCTGGACGAGGGCGCCAAGATTGAGGGCTCAGTCAAGATGTACGGGACTGAGATCCTTGGCCGCTCAGACGCCTACATGTCCAACGTCCGCGGCAAAGTCTTGTCGATGGTTTTCCAAGATCCGCTGTCCGCCCTGACACCTGTTTACACCATCGGTAGCCAGTTGGTTGAGGCACTGCAGATCCACCAGAAGATGACGGACAAGCAGGCGGAAGTTCGCGCTGTGGAGCTGTTGGGACTGGTGGGGATCCCCAATCCTGAGGTTCGTTTCAAGTCTTTCCCCCACGAGTTCTCCGGAGGCATGCGTCAGCGCGTCATGATTGCCATGGCGATTGCCAACGACCCGGATCTGATCATTGCGGACGAACCAACCACGGCCTTGGATGTGACGATCCAAGCCCAGATCCTTGACCTGTTGCGCACCCTACAAAAGGAGACAGGCGCGGCGGTCATCATGATCACCCACGACCTGGGTGTTGTCGCAGGAATGTCCGACAAAGTGTCCGTGATGTACGCGGGTCGTGTTGTTGAGTCCGGTCCTGTCGACGATGTTTTCTACCGTCCTCATATGCCGTACACAATCGGTCTGCTCGGTGCATTGCCGAGGCCGGATGCGAAGTCGGATTCCGCCCTCGCCACCCTGGACGGGAACCCGCCTTCGATGCTGCAGGTGCCGACGGCTTGCCCGTTCGCGCCACGCTGCCCAATGGCTGTGGCGGCTTGCCTTGACGGTGAACCGGACCTGGAAGTCCTGCCTGCCGCCGCCCTCGCCATCGAGGATGAGAGAGTCGCGGAGACGGGCGAAGACCGTGGACCTGACGCCGACCTTCCTCATCGCGCAGCCTGCATTCGCCAGGCGGAGATTGCTGAGAAGGGGTGGCATTACAAGGATATTTACCCGATTCCGCGTCACATTGACCGCATGGTTGGTCGCCGAGGGCGCGCGGGTCGCGAGAACATTCTTGAACTGAAGGATGTTGTCAAGACCTTCCCGCTCATGAAGGGCGCAGTCTTTAAGAGGCAGGTTGGCACTGTTCACGCTGTCGATGGGATTTCCTTCCGTATTAAAGCTGGCGAGACCATGGGGTTGGTCGGGGAGTCAGGCTGCGGGAAGACCACAACGTTGCTGGAGATCCTTGATCTCAAGGCTCCAGAAGAGGGCACCATTGTCGTCCTCGGGAAAGATACCGGGCAGCTGAGTCGCAGTGGGCGCAAGGAGGTCCGTCGCGACCTGCAGGTTGTTTTCCAGGACCCAATGGCATCTCTGGATCCGCGCATGCCGATCTCAGAGATCCTCGCGGAACCGCTGAAATACAACGGGTACTCCAAGAAACAGATTCAGGAGAGGACGGCCGAGCTCATCGAGTTGGTCGGCTTGGAGCGGGCGCACCTTAACCGCTATCCGCGTCACTTCTCCGGGGGGCAGCGCCAACGTATTGGCATTGCACGCGCCCTCGCTCTCGAACCGAAGCTGCTGGTCTTGGATGAACCTGTCTCTGCACTGGACGTTTCGATTCAGGCGGGTGTCATCAACCTGCTTGATGAGTTGAAGGCCAAACTGGGTTTGTCGTACCTGTTTGTGGCACATGACCTCTCAGTTGTTCGCCATATCGCGGACCGTGTTGCGGTCATGTACTTGGGCGTCATTGTTGAGAAGGGTGATGTTGAAGAGGTATTCCGCGCCCCGCAGCATCCTTACACCCAGGCTCTTCTCTCTGCGATTCCCGTTCCGGATCCGCGGTTGGAACGGTCCCGCGAGCGCATCCTGCTCAGTGGGGATCTCCCGTCACCTGCCGACCCCCCTTCGGGATGTCGTTTCCGCACGCGTTGCCCACTCTTCAAGCTTCTGCCGGAAGAGAAGCAGCGACTTTGCATTGATGAACGCCCAGAGTTGAAGCCACGCGCGGGGTCCTTCGACATGCAGACGGCATGTCACTACCCCGAGCCGCTCAACCCCTTCGTACCGGACGCGGTTGCGGAACTGGACGAGGACGCAGAGGAGGCGGCCGCATCCTGATCGGTGTGGCGACACTCTCAAAATTGCGAGTTTTGGTCACGGTTTAGGCTCAAAACGATCGAATGTGCCCCGCTGGGACCCGGCGGGGCATATTTGCGTCCTATTGTGAAACGGTCTATTGATGATCAAATTTGGAGGTTAATTGATGCGACGCTCAATGCGTGTTTTCGCAGCAACTGCCGCCGTTCTGGCCCTGGGCCTCGCTGGTTGTTCCAGCGGCACCAGCGGTGACCAGTCCGGCAACAACGAAGGTGCCGCAGAAGGCGCCACCGACGCAGTACCTGCATCGGCAATCAACGCTCACGACCGCGCTGATCTCGAAAAGGGCGGCCAGCTCCGCTTTGCAATTAGCTCGATGCCCACGTCATGGAACACCATGAACGTGAACGGCAACAAGGTTGACTTGGCCTCGACGATGGCAACCTTCATCGCACCCGCCAACTGGATCTACCAGGGCGATGGCACCTTTGATGTCAACCCCAACTATGTCGAGAGCTTTGACGTGCAGGATGGCGACGGCGCAGATACGCCCCAGGTCGTTACCCTCCACCTCAACAAGAACGCTGTTTGGGGAGATGGAACCCCGATTTCCGTTGCCGACTACCAGGCCACCTGGAACGCTTGTAACGGTGAGAATTCAGACTTCCTGTGCGCTTCAACCGACGGATTCGATCACATCACCTCTGTTGAGCAGGGCGCCGATGAGTTCGAAGTAGTTGTTACCTACAAGGATGTTTTCCCTGACTGGTCGGCAGCACTTTCGACGGTATATCCCGCCGCGGGTGTTTCAGATCCAGAGACCTTCAATGAGGGTTGGAACGAGCCCAACAACGACTGGCTGGCTGGTCCCTACCAGGTCTCGGGCGTTGACGTTGCACAGCAGGTCATCAGCCTTGAGCCAAATCCCGCATGGTGGGGCGAAGAGCCAATGCTTGACTCCCTGTCATTCCGTGTCATGGATCCTTCGGCAAACGGCACCGCCTTTGCTGGCAGTGAGATCGACGTTCTGACCGGCATCATTTCCGCTCAGGAATACCTTGAGGCCGCAACCCGCGCCGATGGCGAAATCCGTCGCGCCGGTGGCCTGCAGTGGCGTCACGTCACCTTCAATGGTGAGTCAGGCGTACTCCAGGACAAGGATCTGCGTGCAACCCTGGTTCGCGGTATTGACCGTGTTGCCATCACTGAGTCTGACCTTGCAGGTATCCCGGATCTGGTTCCCGTTGACCTCGTCCTCGGCAACCACTTCTTCATGCCGGGTCAGGAAGGCTATGAGGACAATGGAGTGGACTACTCCTACGATCCTGAGCGCGCAGCGAAGGAACTGGATGAGCAGGGTTGGGTCCTGGAAGATGGCGCGGAATACCGCACCAAGGATGGCGAAACCCTCGCATTCGAATACATGATGATGCCCGACATCCCCACCTCGAAGAATGAGGGTGAGCTGATGCAGGCACAGCTGAAGGAAATCGGCGTTCAGGTAAACATCCGCAACGTTGAGTCGGCAACCTTCTTCGATGAGGTTCTTGCTGGTTCCTTCGGTACCACCACATTCGCATGGCAGGGTACCCCGTACCCAATGGCGAACATCAACCAGATCTACTCGTGCAAGCAGTTCGCACCTGAGGGTCAGAACTACGCTCGCGTTTGCGATGAGCGGATTGATGAGTTGTCGGCGAAGATCGCGGTTGAGCCCGATCACGCAGAGCGCCTCAAGATGGCCAACGAAGTTGACGCCATCATCTGGGAGAACACCATGGTTCTGCCGCTGTACCGTCGCATGGAGATGACCGCAGTTCCGGCCAACTTGGCCAACTACGGCGCCTTCGGCATGTCTTCGGTTCAGGGTGAAAACGTAGGCTTCCTGAAGTAAGCAGTAAATAAGCACCAAGCGCCCCGGGGATCGTTCTTGTGAACGCCCTGGGGCGTTTTGCTGCCCGCGTGCCCGGCACTGTGGCACCCGCCGCCGCCGCGCCGACCCCGCGGGCGCGGGTCTCGCCCCCACCCCCGCCCACCACCCCCGCCCACCGGCAGGACTGCGGCCCCCCGCCCCTGCCCACCGACCAACGCCCACCGGCCAACGCCCACCGGCAGGACTGCAGCCCGCACCCCTGCCCACCGGTCAACGCCCACCGGCCAACACCCACCGGCAGGACCGCAGCCCCCACCCCCGGCCTAAGGTTGCCGCAGTCACGTAAGGTTGCCGCGGTCGCGTAAGGTTGCCCGTAATTCGCAAGATCGGCGGCAACCTTAGGAGACTGCGGCAACCTTAGGCTTGAACAGGACTGCAGTACCTCAGCCGCGCAGCCGCCTCGAACTGTGGTCTATCGGTGGTTGGGGAGCCTCCTCCCGCGGCTCCTCGGCCGCGTCGAGGGGTGCTCCGTGAGATGTGTGCGTGGGGGCCAAATGTATATCTGGGGTATATACCCCGCGCGCACATTTCGCCCCCACGCATACATTTCAGGACGCCAGGTAAAATCTGACTGAATCTGGCGAGTAGAGCGGGTCGCACGGCCGGATGCAAGGGAATGCGCTCTGGGTGCTGGACGTTCGGGAATGCGCTCTGGGTGCTGGACGTTCGGGAATGCGCTCTGGGTGCTGGACGTTCGGGAATGCGCTCTGGGTGCTTCGCTGGGTTGCTAGAAGAGAATGCGCCAGATCCAGAAGGCCGCAAATGCCACAAAAACACCAATCTGTAGGAAGTTGTACCTGTAGCGCAGACCCTGGTACTCGGCCCCGGGGTCAGCAAGCGGTTCCCGAGCAGTATGACTCTCTGGCCGCTTGCTTGGGTTCTCTAGGTAGAACTTCTCTTCGTCCAGAATGCGTGCAGCAACCATCGGCGTGACGCGAAGAACCACCCTGTTCCGTTTTCCCAGGTTGAGAGGCGGGGTAGGTGGGGCCTCCTTACTGGTCGCAGTCTTGAAACCCCCGCGCGCTGGGACTGCAGAGGCGTAGATCGCCTTCTTGCTTGCAAGGTCATCCGGGTCAAGGTTGATGGGATCGACTGCTCCGATAGTGAGGCGCCCGCCAGCGGTGACCTCGGTCGGGGACGGGGTCGCGGTGTCTGTGGAGGACGGGGTCGCGGTGTCTGTGGGGGACGGGGTCGCGGCCGGGTCGGCGGTGGGTGTTGCGTAGACGTAAAGCCCCCACCGGGCCTCCGCCCTAGCGAACGACGACCAGGAAACGTCAGCTGTCCGCACCTGATTGCGCACCGCGATCCCACGCTCGTCGACAATTACCGCGGGCCAAGTCCAAATCCACCAGGTGAAATAGACGATACCCAGAGGAAATGGAACCGCTGCGAGCATCTGGACGAACCCGTCGGCCCACCACACTGTTCCCAGAAAAAAGATGCTGAAAGCCAGAAGCCCCCAGACGGCAATCTGTCCGTAGCGTGAGCGGAAAACCAACTGATAGTTCATTGTTCAAGCCTAAGGGAAAAGGGGATGCGGGTCGGCTCCGCGAGGCAGCATCACGCTGGTGGCGAAGGGGATGCGGGTTGGCTACGCGAGGCAGCATCACGCTGGCGGCGAATCGAGGGGGTTCGCCGCGCTGCCGTGGCGAACGTCGCACGTCGGGGACCTCACAGCGACCGTTTGACGGAAGCTGGGGCCGTTAGACTGGGGTGTTCGATTTCAACTTGGAATCGAGCGTATCTAACCGCGCAGTAACATCTGGGGGAGGCATCCACATGCCCGTACGTCCCGACATTCGCAACCTAGCGATTATCGCCCACGTTGACCATGGCAAAACGACCTTGGTCGACGCCATGCTCTGGCAGGCTGGCGCCTTCACGGCTCACCAGTCCCAAGAAAATACCGGTGAACGAGTCATGGACTCCGGTGACCTTGAGCGCGAAAAAGGCATCACAATCCTCGCGAAGAACACGGCCGTTCAGTACAAGCGTGCCAATCCCGAGGACGGGTCCGTCGAAGAGATCACCATCAACGTCATCGACACCCCGGGTCACGCTGACTTCGGTGGCGAGGTCGAACGTGGCCTGTCCATGGTTGATGGCGTTGTCCTTCTGGTTGACTCTTCTGAGGGTCCACTGCCGCAGACCCGCTTCGTCCTCCGCAAGGCTCTTCAGGCCAACATGCCTGTCATCCTGGTGGTGAACAAGGTCGACCGCCCCGACGCTCGCATCAGCGAGGTCGTGGATGAGACCCAGACCCTTCTGCTTGCCCTTGCCGATGACCTGGTCAACGATGGTTACGACATCGACATTGACAAAGTCTTGGACATGCCGATCCTCTTCGCCTCCGCGAAGGCAGGCCTTTCATCACGTGAGCAGCCGGCTGACGGCACGCTTCCCGAAGAGGATCTTGAGCCTTTGTTCCAGACCATTCTGGAGCACATCCCCGGGCCCACCTTCCAAGAAGACGCTCCCCTTCAGGCCCAGGTCACAAACCTGGATGCCTCCCCATTCCTCGGTCGCCTGGCTCTGCTGCGTGTCCACAACGGCACCCTTCACAAGGGTGACGTTGTCACATGGGTGAGGACGGATGAGACCAAGAAGAACGTCAAGGTCACCGAGATCCTGCGCACCAAGGGCCTTAACCGTGAACCCGCTGAAGAGGCAAGCGCAGGCGACATTGTCGCCGTGGCCGGTATCGAAGACATCACCATCGGTGATTCACTTGTTGATCCCGATGATCCCCAGCCGCTCCCAGCAATCCACGTCGACGAGCCAGCCATCTCGATGACTATTGGCATCAACACCTCACCCCTGGCGGGACGGGTCAAGGGCTCCAAAGTCACCGCGCGGCAAATCAAGGACCGCCTCGACAAGGAGCTGGTCGGCAACGTGTCGATCCACGTCCTCCCCACCGAACGTCCGGACACCTGGGAGGTTCAGGGTCGAGGCGAACTCGCCCTCGCCATCCTTGTCGAACAGATGCGTCGTGAAGGTTTCGAGATGACCGTGGGCAAACCCCAGGTTGTTACGCGCGTTATCGACGGCGTTGTTCACGAGCCGATGGAGCACGTCACCATTGACATTCCCGAAGAGCACCTCGGCGCAGTCACCCAGCTTATGGCAGCCCGCAAGGGTCTGATGCAGTCCATGTCTAACCACGGTTCCGGATGGGTGCGCTTGGAGTTCCAAGTTCCTGCCCGCGGCCTGATTGGCTTCCGCACCCAGTTCCTCACGGAAACCCGCGGCACGGGCATCCAGTCCGGCGAGTTTGACGGCTACAAGCCCTGGCAGGGTGAGATCACGCGACGCCCCACGGGTTCGCTGGTTGCGGACCGCTCCGGCGCTGCCACAGCATTCGCCATGGTTGCCCTACAGGAACGCGGCACGCTGATGGTGGAGCCCACCGCCGAAGTCTACGAGGGCATGGTTGTTGGGGAAAACGCCCGCAACGAAGACATGGATGTGAATGTCACGCGTGAGAAGAAGCAGACCAACATGCGTTCGGCCACGGCCGACGCGTTTGAGGCGCTGACACCGCCCCGCCACCTCACCCTCGAGGAAGCGCTGGAGTTCGCGTCCGATGACGAGTGTGTCGAAGTGACTCCCGAAATCGTCCGCATCCGCAAGGTCTACCTGGATAAGACGGAACGGGCGAGGGCGACTGCGCGTAAGAAGCGTGGCGACGCCGCTTAGGATCCGAAACGGGGACGGGGTGGTCGGACCACCTTCCCCACAATCATCTGGGAAGCATCAACCCGCACCCGCCCTCGTCGTGCATCGATTACGACATGGTCGGGTGCGGCTTCCACAAGTGTGCCGAGGGCGTCGCGGCTGCCGCCATCGGTATCGCGATAGCGGACGACGACCCTCTGGCCGACCTGCCATGACATCCACGGCAGCGGCGGCGGTGGGGTGGGGCGGCGAGTATCATCGTTGGACATCTTCGAAGTCTAGCGATCTGGACACTAGCGATAAGCTGTCAGTCAGGAGGAGCAATGACCTACATAATCGCGGAACCGTGCGTGGACATTAAAGACCGGGCATGTGTTGACGAATGCCCCGTGGACTGCATCTATGAGGGAACTCGGATGCTCTACATTCATCCCGAAGAATGCGTTGACTGCGGGGCTTGTGAACCGGTGTGTCCGGTGGAAGCAATCTTCTACGAGGACGATCTGCCTGAGAAGTGGTCAGATTACTACAAGGCGAACGTCGACTACTTTGACACCATCGGGTCGCCGGGCGGCGCTCAGCGTACCGGCGTCATCGACATGGACCACCCGGTCGTTGAAGCCCTCCCGGCGGACATAAACGATCACCTCAAGGGTTAGGCGCTAACCGGAACCTACAGGTAGTCCACCTTTGAGATCTGCGACGCTAGTCCAGCCAAACTATGGGACGAATGTCCCTATGGCGGTAGTATCGGTGCCGGGCACGCTGGTGTGAGGCAGACTAGTGCTAAGGCGCACACGCAACAGTTCTACGCACAGGCAACAGACTTTTTAGGAGTGGCAGATATGGCGGAACAGACCCCAGGTACGGAAGCGACAGTAGAAAGGGGCCCGGATGGTCTCCTGACCGTTGGGGCAACAAAGGTGGAGCTTCCACGGGTCACGTCCACGGTGGGATCAGATGGTCTGGCGATCTCGAAGGTTTTGGCATCAACCGGCGACGTCACGTTGGATTACGGCTTCGTGAACACGGCGGCTTGCGCATCGGACGTTACCTACATTGATGGTGACGCCGGCATCCTGCGTTACCGCGGTTACCCGATTGACCAGCTGGCACGCCACTCATCTTTCCTTGAAGTTGCTTGGCTACTGATCTACGGGGAACTCCCTCGGGCCCAGGAGCTGGAAAGCTTCCTGCGCAGAATTCAACGTCACCGCCTACTTCATGAGGATTTCAAGGCTTTCTTCACTGCCTTCCCACACAATGGGCACCCCATGGCGATCCTCCAGGCCGGTACTGCCGGCTTGGCTACCTACTATGAGGAGACCCTGGATCCCCACGATCCTGAGCAGTTGGACCGCGCCCTCGTCCTCCTCATTGCCAAGATGCCGACGATGATTTCGTACATCGCGAAGCGCGCAGCAGGTCTGCCACTGCTGTACCCGGACAGCCAGCGCGGCTACACCGAAGACTTCATTCGCATGACTTTCGGCATGCCCTACCAGTCCTACGACATTGATCCGGCGCTGGTCCGCGCCCTCGATATGCTGCTGATTCTGCACGCGGATCATGAGCAGAACTGCTCGACCTCGACCGTGCGTTTGGTTGGCTCATCGGATGCGAACCTCTACTCCTCCGTGGCGTCGGGTATCGGTGCGCTCTCCGGTCCCCTTCACGGCGGTGCGAACGAGGCCGTCTTGAGGATGCTCAACCAGATCGTTGGCGGTGGCGGGTCCGTCAGGGACTATGTCGACAAGGTGAAGAATAAGGAAGACGGCGTGAAGCTCATGGGCTTCGGGCACCGCGTCTACAAGAACTACGATCCCCGTGCAGCAATCGTCAAAGAGAGCGCGCATGACGTCCTCGCTCGCTTGGGTAAGAAGGACCAGATGCTTGACATCGCGATGGAGCTTGAGGAAATCGCGCTGGCTGACGACTACTTCGTCTCTCGCAAGTTGTACCCGAATGTCGACTTTTACACGGGCCTGATCTACTCGGCTATGGGCTTCCCGCCGAAGATGTTTACGCCGCTGTTCGCCCTCGGCCGCCTGCCGGGCTGGATCGCACAGTACCGCGAAATGATCAACGATCCCAACACCAAGATTGGCCGCCCTCGTCAGGTTTACCAGGGCGTTGTGGAACGGGATTACGTGCCGTTGCGCGCCCGGTCACGCCGCGAAGGCTGACCTTCAAGCAAAGAAGGCCCTGGGTTAGGCGCCCTCCCCTGAACTGAGAATGATGGTGGAGTTGCCCCGACCCAGGGCCTCAATGCTGCCCGTTAGTGAGTTGCGGCGGAAGAGGACGTTGGAGGCGCCTGCAAGTCGTGAGGCCGGAACAAGCTTCGGATTGATGAACGAGCCGTGCGAATCGGGGACGACGCCACCACCAGGAAGTAGTGAAACACGGGTGTTGGCAGTAACGAACACCCCGGCTTCGACGACACAGTCGTCGCCAAGGGGGATCCCCAACCCAGAGTTGGAGCCCAAGATACACCGTTTACCCAAGCAGACACGGGCGTGAGAGACGCCGACGACGCGACCCATGGTTGAGGCGCCACCTCCGACGTGTGAGCCTTCCCCGACCACAACACCCTGTGAGAGGCGCCCCTCGATGGTTGCGCGACCAATTGAACCAGCGTTGTAGTTGACGAACCCGGCATGCATGACGATGGTGCCCGGCGCCAGGTGTGCCCCCAGTCGCACGCGCGCACCGGAAGCAATCCGTACCCCTTCGGGGACGACGTAGTTCACCATTGGTGGAAACTTATCCACGCCTGTAAGGGTGGCGGGGTGGCCGTAGTGGGCGCGCAGCCGGAAGCGTGTTTCCTCAAAGTTCTCCACCGCGCATGGGCCAGCCGAGGTCCACGCAACGACGGGCAGTCTGGAGCGAATCCCGTCAAGGTTGATCGTGTTGGGTTCGGCAAGGCGATGTGAGAGCAGGTGCAGACGCAGGTAGGCGTCTGCTGTTGAGGTGGGCTGGTCACGCAGGTCCGACACGACACGTACGACAGAGGTGTGCACGCGGCGCGCCTCATCACGAGTCTCTAGTCCAGCGAGCTTCGCAAGAAGATCTGGGTCGCCACCTTCGGGCATAGCGCCCAGGTGAGGTTCCGGATACCAAACATCCAGGGTCTTGCCAGAATCAGTTACGGTCGCGAGGCCGATGCCCCAAGCCAACATTTCTCTCATCACCCCAGCTTAGCCGCTGGGATCTACCTCACGCTCGGTTCCACAGGTCTGGCCAGAAGACGCCAAGGCGCCCGGCCAAGTCGCGCAGTAGTGGAAGTGAGACGCCTACAACGGAGTGCGGGTCCCCGGTCACCCCGCGTACGAAGGGCCCACCGAAGCCGTCGATTGTGAAGGACCCGGCGACGTTGAGGGGTTCGCCAGTCGCCACGTAGGCGTCGATCTCAGCGTCAGAGATGTCCCCGAAGTGCACTACTGTCGAGGCCGCCTCCACTGCCTCCCCATCCGCGTTGCCCTCAGCATCGACGGACAGAAGCGCGTGGCCGGTCCACAAGACCGCATCCGTGTTGCGCATTTCAGCTATGCGTTCCTTCGCGACTTCCGCGGTGTGTGGTTTGCCGACTATGCGTCCATTGATCTCCAGCATGGAGTCGCACCCCAAGATGAGGGATTGTCCCGGTCCGGGGCGGGAGCTCACCTCCGCAGCAACCGCCTGAGCTTTGGCGAGGGCGAGGGCGGAAACGACCTGCGCCGGAGCGGCGTCCGGTGGTAGAGCTGCCGCCACCGCGTCCTCGTCCACATCCGACACGATGACAACGGGATCGACCCCGGCACTTCGCAGCGTGGCGAGCCGCGCGGGAGATTTCGAACCCAAAACTAGCCGCACGCGCGAATCATCCGTCACTTGTCACGCCCCTAAAAGGGCGCGCCGCAGGGTCCCCATCGGTAGTGAGCCGAGGGCGAGTGCACGGGTGTGGAAGTCGCGAACAGCGTCGGCGCGGGACCCTGTGCCCTGATGGGCGGCCGCGAATTCGTCGCGCATTCCCAACCACAGGCGTTGGCCAATCTTGTACGAGGGCGCCTGCCCCGGCCACCCCAGGTAGCGGTCCAGCTCAAACTTGAGGGAACCATCCGACATGGCGCTGTTGTCGCGGAGGAACTGGTGGGCATAGCGCGGATCCCAGATCCCGTTGCCGCCAGGACGCTGCTTGCCAAGGTGAACGCCAATGTCGAGGACGACCCGCGCGGCGCGCAGCCGCTGCGCATCGAGCAGGCCCATGTGGTCGCCGGGATCCTCCATGTACCCCAGGTCAGCCATGAGTTGCTCTGCGTAGAGCGCCCAGCCTTCCCCGTGTCCTGAGTTCCAGGAACCCAGCCTGCGCCACAGGTTCAGAGAGCCGGACTCATAGATGGCCTGAGCGATCTGCAGGTGGTGTCCGGGAATGCCCTCGTGGAACACCGTTGTCTTTTCCTGCCAGGTGTGAAAGACCGTATCGCCCTCGGGAATGGACCACCACATTTGACCGGGCCGGGAGAAGTCAGCCGAAGGCCCCGTGTACCAGACCCCGCCCTCCTTTGAAGGCGCGATGCGTGCCTGCAAGACCTGCAGTTCAGGCGCAATCTCAAACTGCGTCCCATTCAGGTCAGCGATGGCTTGGTCACCGGTTCCCTGCAGCCACTGTAGAAGGGCGTCCTCGCTGTGCAACTGGTATTTGGCGTCGGCATTGAGTCGTTCAAACGCTTCAGAAATTGTGGCGCCAGGGCCATACAGGTCATTTGCGATGGCCTGCTGGCCCGCAACGATGCGCTCTAGTTCCTCCAACCCCCACTCATAGGTTTCGTCGAGGTCGACGCGGGCCCCCACAAAGAGAGCGGAGAAGAGCTCATAGCGCCCACGCCCCACCGCGTCTTCTGCAGGTGCGAGCGGAAGCAGGTTCTCTTTCAGCCAGTCAGCGAGCCACAGGTAGCCCTGCGAGGCCGCCCTAACGGCACTGTGGATCCGGTCGTTGCCTACCTTCGCGACGATCTCCGCAGGGCAGTCCAGCGCTAACTTCTCAAAGAACGCCCCGGATGAGCCCGGTGTCCCAATGGAGACAGACTGCTTGATACCTATCTCCACCTGACGCCTGGCGGCAACCATTCCCGACTCCGCCGCATACGCCAGCGACTGGGTGTACTGCATCAACGCTTGCGGGACGTTCCCCATTCGGCCCACAATGGCTTCCCAATCTGCCACGGTCGCGGTTGGCATCAGTGAGAAGGCGTCCTTGACCGACTGGAGGGGGGAGGCGAGGTTGTTGAGTTCCGCGTAGTCCTCTTTGCCGGCGTGGAGTTCCTGGCTGATACCCAAGCGGTCGACGAGGGCGTCTGCGGTGACCCGATCGACCTCGTCCTCAAGCGCAGTTTGGGCAACCGTGGCTAGCAGCGCTGCGTCAAGACCCGCGCGTTCGTCGATGCCGTCAGGGGAGAGATCGGGAAGCGTCGTTGGGTCCGTGGGTAGACCCCAGTCTGTTGCTGCCGTCGGGTCGAGGCGCGCATAGTCGTGGATGTAGCTATCACAGAGTTTGTCGAGGGCGGACCAGTCGCGGGTCTCCGGGGCAGTATTGGTGCTTGTCATGGAACCACTTTACGTTCCGCGCTTCGGAAGCAAGCGGGAATCTGCAAGGATGGGCCCATCTGCCTATGCAGAGGGGCTCCGGGGCGGTAGGCTCATCTGGTGACCTGTGCCACATCAAATTTCCACCGCGATGTGGGGTCGGCGTGGGGTGATGACGAAAGCGGGAGAGAGATAGCAGTGCAGAGCATGACGGGGCCGGAAAGTAGGCTGCCCGGACGGCACGTTGAGTCCCGCACGTTGGACGAATATCAACAGCTGCTCCTTGGTGGGCGCCCAACCCTGACCGCAGATCAGCTTGCTGAGAAGTCGGGAATCCCCATCGACGAGGTCCACAACTATCTGTTGGAGATGGGCTTTTCTCACGTCGACCACGACGAAGTGCGCTTCACGGAGCGTGACTTGGACATTTTGGTGCGCTGGACCGAAGCCGCGGAAGCAGCTGGTCTGGCTCCGAACACAACCGCGTCGCTGGCTCGCGCCCAATCGCACCTCAGTGACAGGCTCGCCTTGTGGGAGATTGAAGCATTGGTCGAGGGCGTGGAGCGGCGCACCGGTCTGGATGACACTTCGGCGCGGGTTGTGGCAATCAATGAGATGCGCCAGATGGTTGATGCCCTCGAAGAGCAGATGGTTTACGCGTGGCGCCGCCAAATGTATGCGCTGATTGAACGCATGACCCGGGAGATTGCTGGGCGTAGCAGCGACCATTCCAGTCGCAGATTCCCGCTGAGTCGCGCCTTCGGGTTCGTTGATATGTCGTCTTACACTCACACCGCATCCATCATGGGCGCGGACTTAGTCGGGCTGGTCGAACGTTTCGAGTACCTGTGTCGAACCGTGGTTACCACTGCTGGAGGGCGCGTCGTCAAGATGATTGGCGATTCTGTCTTCTTCATCGCTGATGACCTTGAGGTGGGGTTGCAGGTGGTGACTGACCTTATCGACAACCTGCGGACTGCAGAGGGGATACTTCCTGTTCGCGCCTCATTCATTCAAGGTGATGTCTTCTCGCGCAGTGGCGACGTCTTTGGCCCGGCTGTGAACCTTGCTGCTCGCCTAGTTGACATCGCGCCACGTTGGTCGATCCTGACGGACGCGCGAACCGCGGCGGCTATCGACTCATCTTCGGTGCGATCCGAGTACGAAATCCAGGAGTTCCCTTCCACGGAGCTGCGCGGACTCGGCCGAGTTTCCCCCTACAGGCTTCGCAAGCGCGGCCAATGAAGGCGGTTCTACAGCGGGCATTGACGGCTTCTGTCGAAGTTGAGGGCGAGATTGTGGGTGCGATCGAGAGACCCGGCCTGGTCGCCCTCGTCGGCGTCTTCAGAGACGACAATGAAGGGGACGCGCGAAAGCTAGCGCGAAGAATCGCCACCATGCGCATCCTGGAGGACGAAGAATCGCTTGAGAGTCTCGGCGCGCCAGCCCTGGTGATTTCGCAGTTCACGCTTGCCGGCAGGACCCGCAAAGGAACGCGCCCGTCGTGGTCAGATGCGGCCCCTGGTGAGGTTGCGGAGCCCCTTGTTAACCTGGTCGTTGCAGAACTTCAGGCCCTGGGCGTCGAGACGGCAACCGGACGCTTCGGCGCCATGATGAACGTGTCCTTGGTGAACAACGGGCCCTTCACCGTGATCATTGATACCAGGCAAACGCGCGCATCCCAGCGTTCCTGAAGCGGAACTAGACCAACGCCTTCAGCGAACATTGCCCCAGTACCCACCTGGGCGCCCTACGCTGAACACAGATCGCACACGTCCGAGCGTGCGCGCCGCACTACCGGCCACACCATCCCAGGGGGGTTGCCATGTTTGAACGGTTTACTGACCGAGCCCGCCGCGTCATCGTCCTCGCGCAGGAAGAAGCACGCAGGCTGGAGCACAACTACATCGGAACCGAGCATCTCCTGCTCGGGTTGATTCACGAGGGCGACGGCGTTGCCGCAAAAGCCATGGAGATGACGGGCATCAAGCTCGAGGACGCCCGACTCGCAGTCACCGAGCTGATCGGTGAGGGTGAGAAGCCGGCGGAAGGCCACATTCCCTTCACTCCGCGAGCCAAGCGCGTCTTCGAGCTGTCGTTCCGTGAGGCCCTGCAGCTGGGGCACAACTACATTGGCACGGAACACTTGCTACTCGGCCTCCTCAAAGAGGGTGACGGTGTCGCAGCGCAGGTTCTCCACAAGCTGGATGCTGACCCCGCCAAGATCCGCAAGGCTGTCATGCAGTTGCTGCAGGGCTATCAGAGTCAGGGTGACGGGCGGGAGGCTGTGGGCACCAGTGGCGCGCCGGTCCGTGACAAGGAACGCGGGAACTCCGCCCTCTTGGAGCAGTTCGGTCGCAACCTGACCCAGGCTGCCCGCGAAGGCAAGCTTGATCCTGTTATCGGGCGCTCAAATGAGATGGAACGCGTCATGCAGGTCCTCTCACGGCGCACCAAGAACAACCCGGTTCTGATTGGTGAGCCCGGCGTTGGTAAGACCGCCGTAGTTGAGGGGCTCGCACAGGCCATTGTTCACGGCGACGTTCCGGAAACCATCAAGGACAAGCAGATTTACAGCCTCGACATGGGTTCGCTTGTCGCTGGTTCCCGTTACCGTGGTGACTTCGAAGAGCGCCTCAAGAAGGTTCTCAAAGAGATCCGCACCCGCGGCGACATCATTGTCTTCATCGATGAAATCCACACGCTGGTTGGTGCCGGCGCTGCCGAGGGATCAATTGATGCGGCGCAGATGCTCAAGCCCATGCTTGCGCGCGGCGAACTGCAAACCATCGGTGCCACAACGCTGGATGAGTACCGCAAACACATTGAGAAGGACGCCGCCCTCGAACGTCGTTTCCAACCCGTCAAGGTGGATGAGCCGACGATGGAGGAGACCGTCGGGATCCTCAAGGGTTTGCGTGACCGCTACGAAGCACACCACAAAGTGGTTATCACGGATGAGGCGATTGAGGCGTCTGCGGCGCTTGCGGATCGTTACATTTCGGATCGTTTCTTGCCGGACAAGGCCATTGACCTGATGGACGAGGCTGGGGCACGGCTGCGTATTCGCCGCATGACGGCGCCTCCGGAGATCCGCGAACTGGATGACAAGATCGCCCAGGTTCGCACCGCTAAAGAAGCCGCGATTGACAATCAGGACTTCGAGCGTGCCGCCTCCTTGCGTGATGAGGAGCAGAAGGTTTCTGCTACTCGCCAGGAAATGGAATCACAGTGGCGCGGTGCGGGGGAGACTGAGATTCTTGAGGTCACCGAGGACGACATTGCGCAGGTTCTTGCCATGTCGACTGGTATCCCAGTCGTGAAGTTGACGCAGACTGAGACGACCAAGTTGATCAACATGGAAGACGAACTGCACCGTCGCGTTGTCGGTCAGTCAGAGGCCGTCAAGGCTCTGGCGCAGTCGATTCGACGCAGTCGCGCAGGGCTCAAAGACCCGAAGCGTCCCGGTGGTTCGTTCATCTTTGCCGGGCCCACGGGTGTTGGTAAAACTGAGCTCGCGAAGACATTGGCTGAGTTCCTCTTCGGGGATGAGGATGCCCTCATCCAGTTGGATATGTCGGAGTTCTCTGAGAAGCACACTGCTTCGCGACTGTTCGGTGCACCTCCCGGATACGTTGGTTACGACGAGGGCGGACAGTTGACGGAGAAGGTTCGTCGTCGCCCGTTCTCAGTTGTCCTGTTTGACGAGGTTGAGAAGGCACACCCCGATATCTTCAACTCACTGTTGCAGATCCTTGAGGAAGGCCACCTGACTGATTCCCAGGGTCGCAAGGTTGACTTCAAGAACACGGTCATCTTGATGACCACCAACCTAGGGACCCGTGACATCAACAAGGGTGTCATGACTGGCTTCCAGTCGTCAGACTCGCTGACCCACGATTATGACAGGATGAAGTCCAAGGTCAATGAGGAATTACGTCAGCACTTCCGCCCCGAGTTCCTCAACCGCGTTGATGAGATCGTGGTGTTCCCGCCACTGACCCGCGATGACATCAAGACGATCGTGGATTTGATGATTGGGCGCTTGCGTCTGCGGATGCAGGAGCAGGACATGGGCTTGCAGATCACTGATGAGGCCCGTGAACTACTGGCCGAACGTGGCTACGATCCGGTCCTCGGCGCACGTCCATTGCGTCGCGTTATCCAGCGGGATATCGAGGACGCCGTGTCGGAGCGCATCCTGTTTGGGACAATCAAGCCAGGTGACGTTGTCACGGTTGGTGTGCGCGAGGTCGATGGTAAGAAGGAGTTCTCATTCAACGGTGAGGTCAACCCGGTCTTCCCCAAAGAAGAACTGCTCATCGAAGGTTAGGGTTTCGACTGCGAACACCTTTGGTACTACGCGGGCCTTTATGCGCGGGGCGAAAGTCCCTCACATAGAGGCCCGCGCCACAATACAGCCCGATGTTTCACTCCGTTTGGTTGCTAAACTTGGGCTCGTGCGTCGCGATGGCGCTGACGATCCGGCGTCCATGTAGACGCTGACGAACTAGCACGGAGGCTTGATCGATAAATGGTCAAATATGTTTACGATTTCTCCCAGGGTGACAAGGATCAGAAGGATCTCCTGGGCGGAAAGGGCGCTAACCTCGCCGAAATGACTCGCCTGGGACTTCCGGTTCCCCCCGGATTCACAATTACTACCGAAGCTTGCCGCGTTTACCTTGAGTCCGGATACGTTCCGGAAGAGCTCTCAACCGAGGTAACGAAGGAACTTCGCAAAGTTGAAGAGACTATGGGTCGGGAGCTTGGCGACTCCACTCACCCACTACTTGTTTCGGTTCGTTCCGGCGCAAAGTTCTCCATGCCCGGCATGATGGAAACCGTCCTCAACATCGGCCTCAACGATGAGTCGGTAGAGGGACTGGCGAAGGACGCCGATGAGCGTTTTGCGTGGGATTCCTACCGTCGCCTCATCCAGATGTTCGGTAAGACCGTCCTCGACATTGATGGTGACCTCTTCGGTGACGCCCTCGAGCAACTCAAGGAAGACCGCGGTGTTACAGCGGATACGGAACTGGGTGCGCAGGATTGGAAGACCCTGGTCGCAACGTACAAGGAAATCGTCGAGCGGGAGACGGGTAAGCAGTTCCCACAGGATCCGCGCGATCAGATGGACATGGCAATCGAAGCTGTGTTCCGTTCTTGGAATACCGAGCGCGCCAAGATCTACCGTCGTCGTGAGCGTATTCCTGAGGATCTGGGTACCGCCGTCAACGTTCAGACCATGGTGTTTGGCAACCTTGGCGATACCTCAGGCACGGGTGTCTGCTTCACGCGCGACCCCTCCACCGGGCACTCCGGTGTGTACGGCGACTACCTGATGAATGCCCAGGGCGAGGACGTTGTTGCGGGTATTCGCAACACCGAGCCGCTGGCTGAGCTGGAGACCCAGGATCCCGCTGCTTACAAGGAACTACGCGCGACCATGCGCAAGCTTGAGACGCACTACCAGGACCTGTGCGACATTGAGTTCACGATCCAACAGGGCAAGCTGTGGATGTTGCAGACTCGCGTCGGTAAGCGTACGGCCGCCGCTGCGTTCCGCGTTGCGACCCAGTTGGTTGATGAGAAGCTGATTACCCGTGATGAGGCGCTGGAGCGCGTTACCGGTGAGCAGTTGACGAACCTGATGTTCCCGCAGATTTCGGCTAAGGCTGAGAAGGTGCGGATTGCCAAGGGTATGGCTGCGTCACCAGGGGCTGCTGGTGGTCGTATTGCCTTCAACAACGCCCAGGCAGAGGCTTTTGCAGCCGAGGGCGTGAAGTGTGTTCTGGTGCGTCGTGAAACCAACCCGGAAGACCTTCCAGGCATGGTTGCGGCCGAGGGCGTGCTGACGGCGCGTGGTGGTAAGACCTCGCACGCTGCTGTTGTTGCGCGTGGCATGGGCACAACCTGTGTTGTGGGTGCTGACGAACTGCTCATCAATGACGCAGAAGGAACCCTGAAGGTTGGCGACTACGTCCTCACCACGGATGACATCATCACCATTGATGGTTCAACTGGCGAGGTCTTCCTCGGAGCTGTTGAGGTCGAGGATTCGGCTGTTACCACCTACCTGCATGACGGTCTTGAGGCTGGCTTGGAGGCCGCTGGTGACGATGAGGGGACCCGTGAACTGATTGAGTCGGTTGACCGCATCCTCACTCACGCGGATTCCGTGCGTCGCCTGCAGGTTCGCGCCAATGCTGACAACCCGTTGGATGCCACCAATGCGATTGACTTTGGTGCTCAGGGGATTGGCCTGTGCCGTACCGAGCACATGTTCCTCGGTGACCGTCGTCCGCTTGTCGAGCGCGTCATTCTTTCTGAGGCCGGCTCAGTCGACCAGCAGGAAGCATTCGATGCCCTTGAGGTGTTGCAGAAGGGCGACTTCCTCGAGATGCTCCGCACCCTTGACGGCAAGCCGATGACGATCCGTCTGATCGACCCGCCATTGCACGAGTTCCTTCCAGATCTCACCACACTTGAAGTGAAGTCGGCAGTTGCTAAGGCACTGGGTGAAGAAGTCTCCGCTGAGGATGAACGCCTGCTCACTGAGGTTCGTCGTCTCCATGAAGCCAACCCGATGCTGGGCTTGCGCGGCGTTCGCCTTGGTCTGTACCTGCCGGGTCTGTTCAAGCTGCAGGCCCGCGCGATTGCTGAGGCAACCGCGGAGCTGAAGGCAGAGGGGTTGGATCCCCGTCCGGAGATTATGGTGCCTCTGGTTGCATCGATCCGCGAGCAGCAGTTGGTGCGCTCCTTCCTTGAGCCTGAGATTGAGGCGGTTGAGAAGGCTGCGGGCGTCGAGCTAAGCATCCCGGTTGGCTGCATGGTTGAGTTGCCACGCGCCGCAGTCACGGCCCAGGACCTGGCCCGCGAAGCGGACTTCTTCTCCTTTGGTACGAACGACCTGACGCAGACGGTGTGGGGCTTCTCCCGCGATGACGTCGAGGGCGCGTTCTTCGATGAGTACATCGAAGCTGGCGTGTTCGGTGTCTCTCCGTTTGAAACCATAGACATCAATGGCGTTGGTCGGGTTGTTGAGATCGGTGTGGCACGCGGCCGCAGCACGAAGCCCGACCTCAAGTTGGGTGTCTGTGGTGAACACGGTGGCGATCCGGCATCGATTCACTTCTTCAACAAGGTCGGCCTTGACTACGTGTCGTGCTCGCCGTTCCGCGTGCCGGTGGCTCGTCTTGAGGCGGGTCGCGCTGCAGTAATGCAGGGCTAGTTCTCACAGGCAGGTTTAGTCGCTAGAAATGGGTCGGGCATTCGGGTGAAAACTGGGGTGCCCGACCCTTTCTATGCCTAAGCCGGCAACATTCCCGCGTCGACCGCCTGCTCGCAGCGTCGGCGGTTCCGGCCAGGCCGGCTGCGCGGTTTGACCCGCCCACCGGCGCCCCCCTCGCGAAATGTATATGACGGGACCAAATGTGCGTCTGGGGTAGGTACCCGACGCGATCATTTCGCCCCGCCATATACATTTCGGAGTCTGGCTGTGCGGGTAACCCCTGGACGGGCGGATGACCCCTGGCCGGGGCTGCGGTTGGCGCGGCGAAAGGTGAATGCGGGGGTGCTAGGGGCTGGGTGTGGGACGAAGGTTAGGGTCCCCGTGTAGGACCAGGGTCCCAGGCTGTGAGCAAACCATCCATTTACGCAACGCATCCCGCGCGAAAAGATGGCTTTTGGGGTTAGGTAAGCCTTACCATTTAACTTATGAAGCTTGCCAAGTGCCCCCTACATACCCGGGCGCAAATTGTTGACGTCAGTGTTGACGGGAGATTCGACCTTCGCCTGCAAGAGCTGGGCGTCCGAGTCGGCGCCAAGTTCTCCGTGGTGAACAAGGCCGCGTTTGGTGGGCGCGTCCTCAACATTGCCGGAACGCGTATCGCTGTGGACCACCGCAGCCTGCAGCAGATTTCGGTCGCTGCCATACAATGAGCTGCCCGCATTGCGGTCCGTCCTCTGCTACAGGGGGCACCGCCGTTCAAGAGTGCACTGCTAAAGGCGGAGCGCATGTTGAGCCCACGATCCTCTTGGTTGGCAACCCGAACGTCGGCAAGTCAACGGTCTTCAATCTGATCACCGGCGCACGGCAGGCAGTGGTGAACGCGCCGGGCACGACTGTTGAAGTTGCAGTGGGTCGCTCTGCGCGAACCAGTGCCCGTGTGGTTGACATGCCCGGCACCTATTCTCTTGTTGCCCAGTCACCTGACGAGCAGGTTGTCGTGGACACTCTCGCCGGCGCACAGGGGTCCTTCACAGACCCGTCCTCGGGTCGAGATGTCGACCTAGTCGTTTGCGTTCTCGATGCAACAGCCCTGACGCGATCTCTCTATCTGCTCGCCCAAGTGGCGCGGATGGGTCGGCCGATGGTCGCCCTCGTCACCCTTGATGACATTGCTGAGTCCGAGGGCGAGAGGACAGACACGGACGCCCTCGCCAATGTCTTGGGCATCCCAGTTCTGGCCATCGATCCGCGCGAGCACAAGGCAAAGGTTACTGCGGAGGACTTCCTGGCACGCGGATTGGCTCTGCGCCCCTATCTAAGAGGAATCGAACCCAATCCGCACGAACCCGGAGAAAGCGTCGAGGAACTCTTCGATTGGGTGGAAAAGACTGAAGCCAAGTTGGGTCGCGCTGAGACAGACTCGGCGAAGATGTCACGCTCGGACCGCATCGACCGCGTCCTACTGAACCCCTGGCTGGGAATCCCCGTCTTCATTGCCCTGATGTGGCTGCTTTTCAAGGTGGCGGGTGAATGGATCGGACCGGTCATGGACCTGTTCGACGGATTCTTCACCTCCGACGCTCCTGGCGCCATCTCTGTCGCGAACCTCGCCAACTCCCTACTGGCTCTTGCGGGTTGGCAGGACACGTGGGTGCAAGGTTTCTTAGTCGGAGGTGTACTGACTGGCCTCGGTGTCGTCGCCTCATTCGTGCCGCTGATGTTCGTGATCTTCTTGATGATTTCCCTGTTGGAGGACTCGGGCTACATGGCTCGGGCTGCATTCCTTGGGGACAGGCTGATGCGCAAGATTGGTTTGGATGGCCGTGTCATCATGCCTCTGATCATGGGTTTTGGATGTAACCTCCCCTCTCTGGCGGCGGTGCGGACGCTTCCGAACAATCGTCAGCGTATCGTCACTGTGCTGATCACGCCCTACACCTCTTGCGCTGCGCGGCTGACCATTTACCTGATGATTGCGCGGATCTTTTTCCCAAACCACACGGGAACCGTGGTTTTCGGGCTTTACATGCTCTCAATCATCATGGTGGTCCTGGGCGCGCTGGTCTTGCGACCGTTCTTCACGAAGAACGAAACACAAGCGCCCCTGATGCTGGTGCTTCCTCCGTACGGAGTTCCCAGGATCCTCTCCACAATTTACAAGACCTGGCTGCGGTCCTGGTCTTTCGTGAAGGGTGCCGGCAAGATCATTGTTGCAATGACGCTGGTGGTTTGGGTGCTGGCATCAATTCCAACGACCACGGGCTATGGGTTTGCGGACCCGGAGCTTCCCATGGAGGACTCTGCATACGGCGCGACAGCGCAAATGCTGGTGCCTATCTTCCAGCCGGCGGGTTTCGGAGAGTGGCACATGACCGGCGCGTTAATGACCGGCTTTGTTGCGAAGGAAACCGTCATTTCCTCCATCGTGGTCTCCTACAATCTGGACGAGGCCGCCGCTGGAGACGCCGAGGACGGAGGGGCCGACCTGGGTAGTTTGCCCGCCCTCGTGCAGGATTCCTTCCGCGAAGCTGCGGGGGACGCGGCGCCACTTGGAGCATTGGCATTCCTGATTTTCGTCCTCACGTACACTCCGTGTCTGGCGACAGTCGCAGAGCAGGTTCGCCAAATTGGAGGGCGCCTCACCACGGCTGCAGTTGCCGTTCAGTTGGTTGTGGCATGGCTTCTTGCGGTTGGCTTCTTCCAAATCGGAAGCCTCTTCCTGTGAGGTCCGCCCCGTGAGGCCAGCAGAGGTGGGCGGCGAAAGGCTCGGTGTTGCGAGTCGTGTCCAGGCACATTTGCGCCGCGGGAGCACTGTGGCAGCGATTGCATCCGCTGAGAACCTCAGCCCCGTCCTCGTCGAAATAATCGTGGATGACCTGAGCAGGCGAGGCAGACTGATGCCCGCTGAGTCCCTGTGTGCATCAGGTCTGGGTGCGTGCGGTGGGGGCAAATCGCCCGAGATTGCACTTCACTGTGCGGGTTGCCCCCTTGTTCCCCTACGTCCGCGGTCAGCGTGACACAATAGGGCGACAACCAAATTGCTTTAGGGGTTTACCATGGCGCTTTTTGAGCTAGAGAACGGTCGGCTAGTCCCCGCACAATTCGGGCGTGAAGTTCCCGATGGGTTCACTGCGGACGTTCTCCAGGCGGTTCGGTCGCAGGTCTTAGAGATTGTTTCTAGGCCACTGTTCCCCATTGCTTGGGAGGGCGGTACAGGCTCGAATGATGATGCTCCACGCTTGACCGCGCTGGATGCGGCCGGGCAGGTTGTCGCAGTGGAAGTGGTTGAGCTCTTGGACGCGGACGGGCTCATCAATGCTCTGTCCCGGCTGGCTGATTCTGCAGCAATGTCATGGACTGACTTGGCGCACCACTATCCCAGAGGCATCGAAGGTTTCAAGGAGGGGTGGGCTCGATTCCGGGAGTCGATGCCGACTTCACCGCCCAATGGTCCCCGGATGATCCTTGTAGCAGCCAAGATCGCACCGGACGTGCGTCCCGCCTTGGACGTACTGTCGTCCTCCGGGGTTGAGGTCCATGAAATGTCACTCCGTGAGACAACTAATGGGCGGGCCTTCCTTGAGGTTGACCCGGTGGGTCAGCGCCTTTACAACCACCGTTTCACCCCGGTTGTGGAGAGCGCTAATCCTGTCCCCGCCCTGGCGGCAACTTCGCGAAAAACCCGACGTACGGATGTGTCCGAGGGCGATTCCACTCCTGACGTGCTGGAACGCCGTCGTCGGCATCCCTCGGTGCGCCAGGGCTCGAGCTCAGCCAGGCCCCAGACACAGGGTGAGACTGCTGCGCCCCGCCGCAGCACCCAATCGCCTTCTGTCCCGGTTGTGCAGGAGCGACCTTCCACTAAGGGAGCTTCGGCGGCGGGATTCCCATCGCGGGCTAGCAGATGGTCGCGCCGCGAGAAGCGTGAAGAAGTTGTCTTTGAAACTGTGAGTCCGATGCCGACGCGTAGGTCGCGTCGTGAGCATGTTCGGCATAACGCCGGGGTTGTAGCCGTTGGCCGCGATGCCGCTGGTTTGCGTGCGCTTGCGCGCATGCTCGGTTCGGATGTGACCCTTTCGCTGCAGCCCGCGGCGCGGACGCCTACTGGAGCTCTGCTCTCTCTGGAAGGGCAGATCGTAGTTCCCGCAGGCGCATTCAGTGATCCCTCATTGGCGTTGCGCGCTTGTGGTTTCTATGGCGAGGACGGGTGGACTGCCTGGCACCTGAGCGATGACAGGGGGCCGTCGCTGGGGGAATCGATCGATGAGGTTAATCAGTCTCAGTAGAGCTTTCTGAGACGTAGGTGAGCCACCGCTTGATGGTGGCGTAAATGTCGGCTCGAACTGGGGGGTCGGACAGGAGCAGGTCGTGTTTCCCTGGGAATCTGGCAATGGTTACCGAGTCGGACAGGTCCGCTGCACGTTCGGTGATCAGGTCGGCATCCAAGACGACGTCGCTGTTGAACATTGCTTCTGACCAGTCTTCCTCGGTTGTCGAGCGGGTGGAGGCCATGGCAAGTACCGGGCAGTCGAGGTGAACTTGCTCCTCGACTAGTTCGTGACCATCGAGGATGGTTGCGAGCCAAGCTGCCGGAGCCGGATAGGAAAGCGGCACTTTCCATTCCGGACGCACGTTCCAGCCGACCTTCGCTGGGTCGCTGGTCAGCTCTTGGAAGTACGCAGGTACTTGGAGGCCGCTGGCATCCCACCCCTCCGAGAGTGAGCGGAAGTACGTGTCACTCTTGGATTTGCCGATTATTGCTGCACGAGGGCGGACTGCCGCCAACCTCTTGGCAACCTGGTGGATGGCACCCCGCATGTTGGTGTGTATCTGAAGTTCGAGCCACGCTGAGTTGAGGATTAGTCCGGCCAGGACCCCCGGGTTGCGCCATGCCCATAGGGTGGCAATCAGGCCTCCGGTCGAGTGAGCGAAGATGTAGAGAGGGAGGTCGGGGTGGTCATCCCGAATCAGAGCAATTGCAGCTTCGATATCGCGGTCGTAGTCGCCCAGGTCAGCTGAGTAGCCAATTGTTTGCCAAGGGCGCAGTGAACGTCCGAACTTCCGGAGGTCAACGGCGTAGAAGACGCCCCCCATTTCGCTGAGCGTGCGTGCGGCTTCAGTATGGAAAAAGTAGTCGTTCCTGCCGTGGATGTAGAGGACGGCGAACTTTGGCGCGTTGGTGCGCGGACTGCGTCCTAGAGTCTTCGCCCAGCGCAGAAGACTGTTCTTTCGGCTCCTGTGGTCTTGAGACTGGAGGGTGCGCCTCCGAACCAGTGTGGCGACCACTTGCCCCTCGTCGTCCTCACCCAAAGGTAGGGTGCGCGCTTCAAAGTCTTCTCCCAGAATGTCGGTGGCCCAGGTTCCTGGTCGGGGTGGCCCACTCTTTCCCCAGGGGGCGAGGACGTTGGCGCTTCCGCCCTCGTCCACATCGGGGAGGCGTGCCTCTGCGGCCAAAAATGTTGCCTCGTCCAGGAGGCCGATATCCTCTATCGAACCCTGCTCGGCTATGTGTAGGGCTGAGAGGTTTGAGTCAGAACCAGGTTTCGCGTTTCGGCTGGATCTGGTTCCTGCGTGTGGGTGATTCGGCCTATTGTGCATCTCACCAGCCTAGATTAGCCTCCGCTTGGCCTCTAGAGATTAGAGCAACAGATTCAAACCCTGGTACACCTGATGCAATTGTTGCTAGTGTTGCGGATGTTGAGGTTGTGACAGTTCGGTAATGACGCAAAGTTTTAGTTCAAGGGTGGTCACGTTGACACAGTCAACTACGGCAAAGAAGCGTGGAAGTACAACTAAGAGGACCGCGGGACTTCTGGCGACAATGGCGCTGGGGTTCGGAGCGATACTCGGTGGACAGGCGGCTTTGGCTGCTCCCTCTCAGGAGGATGTCAACAACGCGCGCCAAGAGGTCGCCTACGCGGAAATGTCAGTAGCCCAACTGGAGATTCAGCTTTCTGCAGCATCCCAAGCCGCCGCCGACGCCAACGTTGCCGCAGCCACCGCAGGTGAAGCTGCAAACCAGGCTCAGGTTCGTTTGGATGAGGCCAAAGAGGCGGCAAAGACTGCCACGGCAGAAGCATCCAAGGCCCTCGAAGCTTATGAAGTGGGTTTGAAAGACTTCGCAAGCGTTGCGCAAGTCGCGTATAGGGGAGGCACTGGTTCCCTGGATGCGCTTGCTCCCTATCTGGAAGCGGACGGCCTCGCCAACCTAGAGCAACGTCGCAACACGGTTTCTTCTTTCGGGCTGGCAGCAGATAACCAGATGCAACAGGTTGCCGCACTGCGTCAGGTTGCAGATCTCATGGAGACAGCGGCGCAGAAGGCCAAAGCAGCGCAGGAAGAAGCCTACGTAGAAGTAGCGGAGAAGGCTGAAGAGGCCGCCGCCGCCGCAGAATCGGCAAGCCAGATTGTGGCAGAAGCGGAACGCACTCGTACCGCCATGCTCGAGGAGCTGGCTGTGAAGCGGCAGACTTCCGTCGAACTTGAACGTGAGCGCATTGCTGCGGCAGAGGCGCAGCGTGAGCAAGAGGCTCTTGACCGCTTGTTGGCCCAGAACACAGCGCCGACTCCAACTCCAGCTCCTTCGAACCCAACACCCGCGCCGACTCCAGCGCCAACTCCGACACCGACACCGACGCCAACACCGACTCCAGCGCCAACACCTACACCTACACCGACCCCACCGCCTTCAAGTGGCACATCGTCGAGTGCTCTGAGCTACGCGCGTTCACAGGTCGGTAAACCCTATGTTTGGGGTGCAGCAGGACCCAACGCTTACGACTGCTCGGGGTTAGTCAAGTGGTCTTTCGCCCAGGTCGGGAAATCTGTGCCGCGAGTCTCATCCGCGCAGTACTTCGGTGGAACTCAAGTGCCATTCTCGCAAGCGCAGGCCGGCGACCTGATCTTTTGGTCTTCCAACGGCAGCTCGAGTGGCATCTATCATGTTGCCTTCTACATTGGCGGTGGACAGATCCTTCACGCTCCCGTTCCGGGGAGTGTGGTGCGAACCGATTCTCTCTTCAGTGTCGGTAGCATCATGCCTTACGCGGTGCGCGTCTGATCAGTGAGAGCCCTTCGCTTCAGCTCTCTTGAGTCGTTCAAATGAACGCTTGATTTCGATCTCAGCGTCGGCGCGTCCAACCCAGTGTGCGCCCTCAACTGATTTTCCGGGCTCAAGGTCTTTGTAAACCTCAAAGAAGTGTTGAATCTCGAGGCGGTGGAACTCCGACACGTCCTCGATCTCAGTGCGCCACGCTGCACGGTGATCTCCGGCCGGCACGCAGAGCACCTTGTCGTCGCCGCCCATTTCATCCTTCATGCGGAACATGCCAAGAGCACGACACCGAATTACACACCCGGGGAATGTTGGCTCCTCAAGCAGCACCAAGGCATCCAAAGGATCTCCGTCTTCGCCCAGCGTGTCATCAATAAACCCGTAGTCATCGGGGTAGCGCGTGGAGGTAAACAAGAGGCGGTCAAGGCGGATTCGGCCCGTTTCATGATCAATCTCGTACTTGTTGCGGTTCCCCTTGGGGATCTCGACCGTTACATCGAACTCCATTGTTGACCTTTCATAGCGTGTGTTCCGACGCTGCTACCCCTCCGTGGTGAACTAGGGTGAAACGGTCACCCGGTCAGTCGTCAGTGGGAGGTGAAATGCGTCGCCGTGCATTCCCCGTAATTGTAGGCGCAACCGTGACCATTTTGGTCATCCTGTTGGTTTTCATTGTTTTTGGCCTTGCGCGTTGGGCTCCAATCCTCTCAACTCCAGGCTTCGGGTCTCCTCTGCCTCCACCTGCTATTCCCACCGCGGTGGTCGAGGGCGACGCTGTCCAAAGCGGGGAGTCTGCGGCCAAATCGCTTGACCTGGCGGCGATTGAGGCGGCCTGGGCGAGTTTTTCAGAAGTGGCGCAAACGGGTAAGTGGACACCGTGGGTCCGCGTGGTGGATGCCGACACGGGCGCTGTCGTTTTCGCTGCCAATGACTCTACTGCTCACACACCCGCGTCCACGATGAAAGTGTTGACCTCATACTTCGCGCTCTCCGTCCTCCGCCCTGACACGGTCCTCACGACAGGAGTATCCCGGACTGGCGGTGCCCTTTACCTCTGGGGCGAGGGTGACCTCTTGCTCTCAGCCGGGACGGGCAATCCCGACGCTGTTGTCGGGCATGCCGGCCTAGCCGACCTCGCACAAGATACTGCTGACGCCCTGAGCGCTGACGGTGTGACCACGGTGACCCTTACCTACCAAAACCAGCTGTTTGACGGCCCCCTGCGACCACCCGGATGGGAGGAACAGGAAGTCACCGACTTTGGCGGAGATGTGGGAGCCTTCGCCATTGACACGGGGCGCACCTCCCCCGGTGCTTGGCAGTTCGTCGAGGACTCCGCTGCGCAGGTAGCTGACGCATTCGCAGAATCCCTGAGGAGTCGTGGAATCACGGTACAAACCATCACCCCCGGTCAGCCGCCTGCAGACGCGTCCGAGGTCGCTACCGTTCACTCTGCAACCGTCCTCGACCAGATTGATTTCATGGCGACAACATCAGACAACACGCTCGCAGAGCAGTACTGTCACCTGGCTGCGAGCTCCTACTTGGGAGCGTCCGCAACATTAGCGGAGTCCACGCGAGCACTCTCGCGCTACTTGGATGAGCAACGAATCTCAACGGAGGGCTTTACCCCCTACGACTGCTCCGGATTGGATTCAAGGACGAAGGTGGCCCCTCAAACACTCACAGACACGATTCTCTCGTCAGCGTCACCAACTGTCGCCTCCGGATCATTGACACGATTCTTCCCCGTCGGGGGATTCACGGGTACTCTCACGGATCGCTTCGACACGGGCAGCGCCTCAGGGAATGTCGCTGCGAAGACCGGCTCTTTGGGTGCGGTGGCAACTCTGGCAGGGGTGGTCACGAACCAATCAGGACAGACGCTCATTTTTGCAGTGGGCGCAGATGATGTTCCGGATGATGGTGCTGGATGGTATCGACCCACATTGGACGCCTTCGTTACGGCACTGGCTGATAGTTAGAGCAATGGACTTCCCACCCATCACCCCCAAATTCATGTCGCCGTCAATGGTTGTGGGAGCCACCCCTCCATTGGAAGCCCGCCCAGTATCGCTGGCTGTCCGCAACTACCTACAACGATATTTTGACCGGTCCCACCAAGTCTCCGGTGGGTCGGGAATCGTCCTGGCAGTTTCTGGAGGGGCGGACTCCCTTTCCCTGGCAGTTGCCGCCGCAGATGTGGCGGAACGGATGCAGATTCCCTACACCGCCGCGATTGTGAACCACGGGTTACGCAAGGAATCGGAGGCGGAGGCCCTCGAAGTAGAAGGGCAGCTGTACGCACTGGGGTGTCCCGAGGTCGCGGTGCTGCAGGCGGACACAACCGGGGTCGACCTCGAACACCCCTTGGAGGGTTGGGGGAGGGAAGTTCGCCACCAACTTCTCAACAAGTACGCGCTTGAGTGGGCCACGAAAAGAGGCGCGGGCCGACCCCTCGGATCTGTAGACATTCTCTACGGTCACACCCAGGATGATCAGGCAGAGACCGTCCTCATGCGGCTTGGCCGGGGAGCCAGTCCACGGTCGCTTGCGGCGATGAGGGAGAGGGTTGTGGTGGCGACCTCGGGCATTGACGACGAGGGCGGGAACGATGACGAAAGACCGACGACCACCCTGCACAGGGGTAGGCCACTGCTGTGTGTTCGTCGCACCGATACAGTGGCGTTCTGCCGGGCCCTTGGATTGACGTGGGTCAATGATCCGAGTAACTCTGCAGAAGGGGCTTGGACCAGTGCTTCGGGAGCCGCACTCCCCAGGACGGCCTTGCGGCACGACGTTTTGCCACGCCTAGGCGACGCCCTCGGGCAGGATCCCATTCCGGCGTTGGCGCGGGTTGCGCAACTGTTGGCCGAGGATGAAGACGCGCTCAGCATGCTTGCAGACGATGCGCTAGACCGCGTTTGGGAAAAGGGAGCGGAGGACAACAGTATCGACGTTGAGGCGGTCGCGGATCTTCCTCTGGCCCTTCGAAAAAGGGTCTACCTGTTGGTATGGGGGGCGGTGGCATCTTCTCTTGAGGAACCATTGCACAGCGCGCAGTTGCGTTCTCTCGATCAGTTGGTAATCAATAGCAGAAGCGGTCCACGATCACCGATCGGCAAGATCGTGTCGTTGCCTGGGGGTTGGACGGCGAAACGGAGCAGGAAGAGCCTAATATTCCGCAAACCCAAGACGCTTGGAGTTCTTACCCCTGCAGACTCCTGAAATGCACACGGGAGACTGTTCGTTCGCTGCACAGGTGCGTTCTCTCGATCAGCTGGTAATGAACAGCAGCAACGGGCAGAGGTCACCGAGAACGGAGATGTCGGTGGCAGGCACTAGAGTGGAGAGATCTAAAACTAGGCTGCCGTCTTGCCGCAGAACCAGCGAAGGGAGTATGAGTGGACGCGAACGACATGGGGAACGCCCTCGAAAAGGTCTTGATATCTGAGGAAGAACTGGACCAGAGACTTTCGGAGCTGGCTGCCCAAATCGACCGGGACTATCCGGAAGGTGACCTGCTGTTGGTTGGCGTGCTGAAGGGTGCGGCTCCAGCAATGGTCGATCTGTCCAGAAAGATCCATCGACCAGTAGAGATGGACTGGATGGCCGTGTCATCCTACGGGGCAGGGACCAAGAGCTCCGGTGTGGTTCGTATCCTCAAAGACCTCGATGCTGACGTTCATGGACGAAATGTCCTCATCGTTGAGGACATTATCGACTCCGGACTTACTCTGCATTGGCTTAGGGAGAACCTCTTGAACCGCGGGGCAAAGTCAGTTTCTATCCTCGCGGTCTTGCGTAAACCGGACGCGGCAAAGGTTGCCGTCGATGCGAACTACGTCGGATTTGATATCCCCAACGAGTTCGTGATCGGTTATGGGCTCGATTTTGCTGAAGATTACCGCCACCTGCCCTTCGTCGGCACATTGGCGCGCCACGTATACGAAGTTGAAGGCGAATAGTAAATGGCCTCGTCTGCTCCCAAAGATAAGGAAAAGGGAAAGAAGCCCGCATCAAAGGTGTGGCCCTACATTGTGGTGCCACTACTTGCCCTGATGATGATTGGCTGGATGGTTTGGCGTCTGCTTCAACCGGGGATGGTCAACACATCTGAGGGTATGGAGATCCTTCGTACCGAAGGTGTCGAATCAGCGGTGCTGAACGATGGCACCCAGCAGGTCACGATGCAGTTGGCGCAGCCCTACACCCACAAGTCGACCTCGGTTGAGGATCCGGCCAAGGAACTGGGTACCAGCATCACCTTCACCTACGCTCGGGCCCAGACGGATGAGATCCTCACGTTGATTGAGGACGCCGATCCCAAGCTTGGGTACAACGCGATGTACCCGCAGAGTTCCGTGCTGGGATCCATGCTGCAACTGATGCTTCCCATGATCCTGATTCTGGGTGCTTTTTGGTTCCTCATGTCACGCTCAACACGGGGCGGAATGATGGGCTCTTTCTCCTCGTCTAAGGCTAAGGAATTCAATGAAGAGAACCCTGAGATAACTTTTGCCGATGTTGCGGGTGAGGATGAAGCGGTAGAGGAACTAGAGGAAATCAAAGAGTTTCTGGTGGCTCCGTCGAAATTCACGTCAGTTGGCGCCAAGATTCCCCGGGGCGTGCTTCTTTATGGGCCCCCAGGAACAGGCAAGACGTTGCTGGCTAAGGCGGTTGCTGGGGAAGCAAAGGTGCCATTCTTCTCGATCTCTGGATCAGAGTTTATGGAGCTTTACGTCGGTGTCGGTGCTTCCCGCGTTCGTGACCTCTTCAACAAGGCGCGCAAGGCTGCACCTGCAATCATCTTCGTGGATGAGATTGACGCGATTGGCCGTCATCGTGGTTCCGGGATCGGTGGCGGCAACGATGAACGTGAGCAGACACTGAACCAGATGCTGGTCGAACTCGATGGCTTCGATGCGCGCACCAACGTCATCATGATTGCTGCGACAAACCGCCCCGACATCCTTGATCCAGCGCTGCTGCGCCCAGGGCGTTTCGACCGCCAAATCGCCGTGGAAGCCCCAGACCTGAAGGGGCGCCAGGCAATCCTTCATGTTCATGCGCAGGGAAAGCCTCTCACCAAGGACATCGACCTGTACCAGGTCGCGAAGCGCACTCCGGGCTTTACCGGAGCTGACCTCGCAAATGTCCTCAACGAAGCTGCTCTGCTAACTGCGCGCTCGAATGCGGACCTGATTGACATGCGCGCAATCGATGAGGCGATAGATCGAGTCATTGCTGGGCCTCAGAAGCGCACCCGCGTCATGAATGAGCATGACAAGTATGTGACTGCCTACCATGAGGCGGGACATGCGGTGTGCGCGGCTGCCTTGCAGTACACGGACCCAGTCACCAAGGTGACGATCCTGCCGCGTGGACGCGCCCTCGGATACACGATGGTGATGCCGACAGAGGACCGCTATTCGAAGACCCGCAACCAGCTTCTTGACGACCTGGTTTACGCAATGGGTGGACGTGTGGCGGAAGAGGTCGTGTTCCGTGATCCGTCCACGGGAGCCGCAAACGACATTGAAAAGGCGACCAAGACGGCTCGAGCTATGGTTACGGACTACGGCATGACCACGTCGGTAGGCATTGTGAAGCTCGGACAACAGGATACAGATCCGTTTGTTGGTCGTGAGGTTGGCCAGGGCAGAGGTTTGGGGATCTCCGATCACCAGTCAACAATGATTGACGAACAGGTTCGCACGCTGATTGATGATGCGATCAGTGAGGCGTGGACAATCCTCACGCGCAACCGTCATGTGCTTGACACCCTGGCAGTCAAACTGCTTGATGTGGAAACTATTGATGAAAAGGGCTTGGCAGAGATCTTTGTCGGTATAGAGAAGCAGCCTAAACGTGAAGTGTGGAACTACGGATATCATGGCGCTGTGGAAGGTGCGGTTCTCGGCCACCCCGTAGGTCTCGCAAATGACGAGGTTGATCCACCAGCGCCAATAAATGAGCAACTGTGATGGAGCCTTCACAGGTGGGTGGTACTTCATCGCCATATGATCCGGCCCTCGTTCAGCACGCAACCAGGCAGCTCCTTGCCGCCATTGGTGAGGATCCTTCCCGCAATGGACTTCAAGAGACACCGCAGAGGGTGGCGCGCTCCTATGCCGAGATTTTCGGCGGATTGAATGAGGATCCCGCAGCGCACCTCCAAAAGACCTTCGAAATTGATACCGATGGTTTGGTAGTTGTCAAAGACATTGAGTTTTACTCAATGTGCGAACACCACCTGTTGCCATTTTTTGGCACGGTCGGGGTTGCATACCTTCCAAGCGGTGGGCAGGTCACCGGACTCTCGAAACTTGCGCGTTGTGTCGATGGTTTCGCCAGGCGGCCCCAGGTGCAAGAGAGACTGACGATGCAGATCGCAGAGGCTGTCCAATCCGCACTTACGCCCTCAGGCGCTGCCGTCGTGGTCAAGGCGGAACACATGTGTATGACCATGCGCGGAGTGAGGAAGAGCGGTTCGCAGACGGTCACTGCGCACTTCACGGGTGTCTTGGATGAACCCGCGAACCGAAACGAGGTCTTGGCACTTCTTTAGAGCCCAGTATGCAGTGTTCGAGTTTCCCAGCGGATCGTGTTTGAAATGGAGTCAGAGGAAATCCCCACGATGAGCAAAGTCCCTGCACCACTACTCGGCGGAGTGCCGCTCGGTGGGGGGACGGTGTCCGTAATGGGAATCCTCAATGTCACACCCGATTCATTCTCAGATGGAGGACTGTGGTTTGAACACCGCGATGCGGTGAGTCAAGGGTTGCGGCTGGCAGACCAGGGTGCGCTGATAATCGATGTCGGCGGTGAATCGACGCGCCCCGGAGCTGCGCGCATCGACATTGAAGAAGAGTGGCTCAGGGTAGGTGGTGTCATCCACAAGCTTGCTGCCAGGGGTCTTCGGGTTTCCGTAGACACCGTAAATGCAGAGGTAGCTCGTCGCGCCACTGTGGAGGGAGCCTGCCTGATCAATGATGTGTCCGGCGGGATGTTTGATCCGGACATTGTTCCGGTGGCAGCAGAGGCGGACGTGCCAATGGTGGTTCAGCACTGGCGCGGCTTTCCCTCGGATCCGAACCTGGACACAGACTATACGGATGTCGTCGAGGACGTAATGGCCGAAACCTCGAACCAAATTGCCAGAGTCGTAGCTGCCGGGTTGTGCCTAACCCAAGTGATCGCTGACCCCGGGTTAGGATTTGCACAGACGATGGCGGATTCGTGGGCTATCGTGGACAGGTTGGAGTCGTTCACACAACTGGGCCTCCCCGTCCTCGTCGGCGCCTCTCGGAAGCGGTTCATATCAACCCGGTTCCCGGGCGATGTGGAACGGGGAACACTGGAGACCACAAGGCGTGCGGTGCAGGCAGGTGCGTGGGGGGTGCGCGTTCACGATGTGGAGGCGCATGTGCGGCTTATCGAAGAGTTGTCGTGAGTAGGAAAGGTCGGTGACACAAGCGGTGAAAGAGTGGGATGTCATCACACTGAGCGGACTTAGGGCAGTGGGGAACCACGGTGTCTACGACTTTGAGCGGGCCTCCACGCAAGATTTCATTGCTGACCTAACCCTCTATGTCGACACGCGAAGTGCTGCATCCAGTGATGACCTAGCGGATACGGTCGACTACTCCCAGGTTGCAGAAGATGCGGTTGCCGTCATGACCGGGCCCGCTGTCTTCCTCATCGAGACTTTGGCTTCGCGCCTTGCTGAACTTGCACTGACGTATCCCCGAGTTGTGAAGGCCCAGGTGACTGTACACAAGCCCATGGCGCCATTGCGGCACCAGTTCTCGGACGTGGCAGTCACGGTAGTTCGGGAACGACGCAAGGGAGGTCTCGAGTCGGCGGCTCGAGCCAAGCCACAGGGCGGCGAGCAACCCGTTGAGCGAGAAGTGGCGCAGCAACCCGTTGTGCGGGAGGCTGGGCCACAACCCGTCGAGGCCGTTCTAACGCGGATGACTAAGACACCGCCGAGACCCTCCGTCCGAGGCAAACACGGCAGAGAGGGAATCAATCCCACCTACCGCAGGACACCCACTAGACCTCATCCTCACACCTACGATGTTGTCCTCGCCCTCGGCGGTAACAGGGGGAGCGTTGTCGCAAACTTGCGCGGAAGTGTCGCGGCCCTCGCCGATTTGGATGGCTTCGAAATAGTTGCGGTGTCTCCGTTGATCCGTACTGAGCCGGTTCTTGAGGAAGGCGCCCTACCCCAGGACGACTACTTCAACGCCGTTGTGATTGCGAAGACGGTGCTTGCGCCGCCAGCCCTGCTTGCAGCAACGCAGCGGATTGAGACGCAGTTTGGACGTGTGCGGGCGGGGCGCTGGGGTGCGCGGACACTCGATATCGACATCATCGACCTCGACCGAATGACACTGAACCTGAAAACCCTGACTCTGCCGCACCCCAGGGCGCATGGTAGAGCCTTCGTCCTCTATCCCTGGACGAGGGCGGATGCCGACGCGCACCTCATCGGCCACGGATTTGTGCGTGACCTGCTCACTAAAGCTGGCGACCTCGGCGGAATTATCGCTGAGTACCCGGGATGGCTTGAGAGGGATGGCAACGATCCCGGGGAAGAGGTGTCGCTGCACTTGGCTCCAAGGTCAAGTCGGCACAGGACGCTACATAAGGATGCTTACTCGCCGCACGTCGTCCTTCGCGGGGAAGAGGTTGTTCTGGCGGACGTCGAAGATGACCCAATCTTTCAGAAGTTGCTTGTCAAAGAGCAGCGCAACGCAAAGCTTGTACCACGCACGCATGCAAAGGAGATGCCGGTCGCGCAGGTTTCACCCCCGCCTCGACCCGGGCAGCGAAAGTCACTCACTGCAAGACACGGTCGAACGGAGCAACGGGTGGGCACTGTCAAGGTTCCAACCACTGAGGTACTGGATGTGGGAATACCTTTGCGGCCCACTCTAGATCGAGCACCTAGTGGCTCCCACGAAGTACCACAGCAGACACTTCCAGATTGGGAGTTCTCAACCAGGCAGCAGGAAGTTCGTGTGGTTGACTCGATAGACCAGTTTGATGAGGGTAGTGAAACGCCTATGGAGGGAGTTCGGGTACAACACGAGCGGGCGATCAACCACTCGAATATTTCAGCTGTGCGACCAGCTGTTGCGGGTGGGACCATACCGCGCGTCGCCCGCGGAGTCACCGTGCGACCTACGCCTACCGGGTCGCTACCGTTGGCGCGGCGTCAATCCCAAGCCAGTGGGAACCAGAAGCAGGGTAGTGAGATCCAGACAGAGAAGCGATGAAGCCGCTCAATCGGACACTCGTAGTCTCAGTCGGTATCGTCGCGTTGGCCGTCGGAAGTTTGGCGTCTGCTCTAATGGTGCGCTTTGCGGGGCGGCCCATAATGGTCACTCCGGTACTGTCCTTGCTCTTCGTTGTGATCGGTGTCTGGCTGCTAGTTGGGGGCGGCGGGGTTCGGCGACTTACTGCAAGACGTGAGACTTGGGTGACCCCTGTCGGGGCTGCCCGGATAGCGGTTCTAGCGCGGTCTAGCGCATATGTCATGTCTGGTTGCGGTGGTTTCCTTGCCGGAGTTGCCGCCGTAGGGTTTACCCGACTTTGGGCGCCAGCAATGGCCTTTTCGGCTTGGAGCAGCCTCGCGGGCGCGGTAGGTGCAGTGTTTGCTTGCGTGTGTGCAGTTGTGGTGGAGCGTTGGTGCATTGACTCCAATAGCAGTGGTGAGGATGAGGGACGCGGGGTGCCTGGCCGCGCCTAGAGCGGTACGGTGTTGAAGGAATAGGGGCACAGAAGTGACAACAACCAACTCGAAGCGGAAACGTAAGGTTCCGTGGGCGCGACGCATCATTTCTTTAGTGGTTTTGGCTGCGCTATTGGCGGGGCTCATCTTTGCGGGCGTGAAGGCCTTCGGCTGGGTGATGGGCATCCTTAATGAGGAGCACGCCCGGGTAACCGATGTATCGACGCCCAAACCTGTTGAAATACTGCCGTGTGCTGCTGATGATTTGAACGTGACACTAGCTCCATCTTCGGCTGCAGTTGATGAAGGAATTGGTTTCGATCTTGGCGTGCAGATTGAGAATAGGGGTAGCACTGACTGCAGCGTGGAGACCTCTGAGATAAGGATCCAGCTTGCCGGGTCGTCAACGGTCGTGTGGTCACCGTCCGAATGCGTGCCCGAATGGTCTCGGAAGTTGCTCTTGGCGTCGGGAGAATCGTGGACGGGGAACCTGTCTTGGAATGGTCACATCTATGAAGGCTGTGAGGCTGTAGCCCAGGAGACGGGCGGTGCTACTGCGTCCGCGGGAACCTACACATTGACTGCACTGCCAGCAGGCGCGAAGACACCGCAAACAGTGTCAATTCAGGTGCGGTGAACCAAGGCGGTCGGCGCCGCATCGGGCCGCGTGTGTCAAACTGCCTGTGAGTCTGGGTTGGGAGATGTGGGCCTATGATTGCTACGCCACAGGGGCTGCAGCGGCAGTGATGGAAACTTGAGTGCCAGCGACGGGGACTTGGGTGCCCGGCCGCCGGGTGCTTGGGTGCTTGGGTGCCCGGCCGCTCGGGGCACCCGAGCATTACGGAGCCGGTTGCACCAAACGGAGCGAGTTACGCCTTGCGGAGCGGGTTTGGCACCACTTGACCTAGAATAACACTGTTATGCAAGACAAACCCGCTCCGTAAGGCGTAACCCGCTCCCTTATGACACGGGGTAACGCCGGTACCAACCTCAACAACAAGAAAACACCAGCCCATCGATTCCAAACAGCCTGGAAGCCCGCGGGCCGCGCGAAATGCATACGTGGGGATGAAATGTATGTCTAGGGTAGGCCCCCCACACGCACATTTGGCCCCCACGTATACATTTGGGAGGGTGCCGTGTGCCTCCAAGGTTGCCGGTGTCACGCAAGGTTGCCAGTATCAACTAACGTCGCTGCCGTCTGTGAGAATTACGGGCAACCTTAGGTGATGTTGGCAACTTTAGGTGTGGGGTCCTGCGGCTTCAGCAAACTTAGGTGTGGGGTCCTGTAGTGGCAGCAAACTTAGGTGTGGGGTCCTGCGGCTTCAGCAAACTCAGGGGCAAAGAGCGCCTACCACGAGACATTCGGATCACCCGCAGCATTCGTACGCTGCCTCAAATGATCGACAATGGTCTGGGCGCGGTACGGTCCTATGCCTTCAACCTGCTGGAAATCTTCTGCCGTAAGTTGCTGAAGCTCCGCCAAGGTTGGCCAGCGCTCAGTGATCTGCTGGATTAGCCGCCACGGGAGTCGGGGAATCACTGCTAGCGCGCGGATCCCACGCGGGCGGATGACCTCATCCAGATCCGCTGGGTCATAGATTGACATTCCCAGACTTTCGGCGATCTGTGAGAGATCCACTAGGGACTCACCGGACAGAGCCGAGAGCTTGTCTTCCACATCATCCAGCATGATCGGATCCGCGATGTAGTCGCGCAAAACCAACGTTCGTTCAGAAGCGGCACCGCGAAGAAGATCATCAACTTGAAGGGAGAGCAGACGCCCATCATCGCCGAGCTGGCTCAAGTACCCGTCAAGCTCTGCGGTTATGCGCCGAATCATCTCCATGCGTTGGACGACGGTTGCGATGTCGCGCACCGTAACCGCCTCCCTCATCTCAAAGATGGCGAGGGAGGACAGCACTTCGTCTAGGCGCTGCGTGTATCGTTCAAGGGTGTCGACTGCCTGATTGGCGCGGGCCAGAAGTGTCTCCGGTTCCTCCACTGTGTGGTGCAACTGGCCCACATAGATCGAGATTAGACGCATTGAGGCAGACAGGGACAGCACTGGAATGTTGGTTTGTCGCGCGACTCTCTGAGCGGTGCGGTGACGCATCCCGGATTCGTCAGTAGGTATCGACGGGTCCGGAATCAGTTGAACGTTGGCCTTACGGATCAGCCAGGTGTCGGTATCGATGATGACTGCGCCGTCCATTTTTGCAAGTTCGCGCAGACGTGCGGGAGAGAAGCCCACTTCGAGTTCAAACCCGCCAGAACACAGTGCTTCAACTTCTGGAGAGTAGCCGAGAATTATCAAGGCTCCCGTATGGGACCTCTGAATCCTCTCTAACCCCTCGCGGAGCTCAGTGCCCGGGGCAACCAGCTGGAGCGCTTTGCGTAGCGCAATGCTGTCTGTATCCATAAGTCGCCCGTATTCCCTTCAAGCTTTGCTTCTACCTAGTCAAACGCGTACCTTGCCGCTTCGACCAGGTTCTCTACTGGTAGGAGCCTAACCGTCTTCGGTACCCGGACTTCACCGATTTGGCTGGCAGGAACCAGTGCTGTATCCCAGCCTAGCCGGGAGCCTTCAATTATTCGGCGTGACAGCCCTGTGCCGCCACGCACCTCCCCTGTCAGACCCACCTCACCCAGAGCAATCACCGACTGACGTGGCTTCTTCCCTTGAGCCGCTGACCAGACCGCCAAGGCAATCGCGAGGTCGACGGCTGGTTCGACAATTCTGGCACCCCCGACCGTGGACACGTACACTTCCTTCTGCGACAGATCCAGACGAAGATGTGCTTGAACAACTGCCATCACCATTGCAACACGTGATGAATCCAGGCCCGAGGTGATGCGACGGGGGCTTCCCCCACTTCCCGGGGCGACGAGGGCTTGAATTTCGGTCAGGAGCGGTCGGTTACCCTCAAGCGTCACGGTGACGATGCTCCCCGGCGCATTCCCGCGAGAGCCTGACGTGAACATAGTGGAAGGGTCCGTGACCTGACGGATTCCCGCCTCTTCAAGCGTGAAACACCCAACCTCATCAGTCGAGCCATACCGGTTCTTCACGGCACGCAGCATGCGCAGAGCCCCGGTGCGTTCCCCCTCAAACTGGCAAACGACGTCCACAAGGTGCTCCAGTGTTCGTGGACCCGCAATTGTCCCATCCTTAGTCACGTGCCCAACAAGCAGTGTCGGAAGTGCATTCTGCTTGGCCGCATTGATGACGACCTGGCACACCGCTTTGACTTGGCTAACCGAACCGGCGGACCCGTCGACGAGGCCGGAGGTCATGGTTTGGACAGAATCAACAATCAACAGTGATGGTTCATGCATCTGTACAAGCGAGGCCACAGACCCAACATCCCCTTCTGCGGCCAGCAAGAGGTTGGAGCTCAGGGCACCGATCCGGTGCGCGCGCTTGGAAACCTGAGCTACAGACTCTTCCCCCGTGACATACAGAACTGGACCCTTTCCCAGAGTCGTGGCTTCCGCAGCGTACCGGGCAGCAACATCAAGAAGTAGAGTGGATTTCCCAACTCCCGGCTCCCCAGCGAGAAGCACAACTGATCCAGGGACGATTCCGCCCCCGAGAACCCTGTCAAACTCTTCGACCCCGCTAGGCCAAGCATTCGCGTCCTCGACTCTCACTTGGTCGAGAGTCACTGCCCCCGCCCCAGAACCGCTACCGACCATCGGAGTAGAGCGACCTGACGAAACCGGTTGAGGGACGAACTCTTCTAATGTTCCCCACGCCTCACACTGGCGACACTGGCCTAGCCATTTGGGGTTCTCCCATTGGCATTGCGCACAACGAAACGCAGTCTTGCTCCGAGCCATCACAGCGCCCACTTTCTACCGTTCATCACCCGAGGCTACAAGACGGTTCCGACATCACAGGATCGCCAGGGCATCGTTGGGGAAAACACCGCCTGCGCAGCTCTGGGGAAAACACCGACCGCCTGACTACGGTCACCCAGAGGGATCTACCTGGGACGCTCAGAGAAACGAATCACATCAAGCGAGTTGCCAGAGACTACCAAGACATCTTCACGATCGACACGTGTTTGCGCGTCTGCATACTGAAAAGCCTTCCCCGACCTCATCAAACTGATGACGCGAACCCCGTACTTGGTCTGCACCATCGATTCTCCAAGCGTGAATCCCTCAAGTTCACGAGGTGGGCGCATCTTTGCGATGACAAACTCCGACTTGTCCATCTCTATGTAGTCAAGCATCTGCCCGCCAACAAGGTGCGCGGTTCGTTGCCCAGCGTCATACTCCGGATACACAACGTGGTGCGCACCGATACGCCGCAGGATTCGTCCGTGTTCCCGTGAAATGGCCTTTGCCCAAATGCTCTCAACTCCGAGGTCGACAAGGTTTGCGGTAATGAGGACTGACGCTTCCAGTGAGGAACCCACCCCAACCACCGCGGAGGAAAAGTCCTGCGCCCCCGCCTGGTCCAATGCCTCAGGATCCGTTCCATCGCCTTGAACCAGTGGCAGCGTGCCACTGAAATGGTGGACGCGGCTGTTCTGCTTCTCCATCGCAAGGACCTCAAAACCCAGGTGCTCCAGCGTCACGGCGACGGCCGCCCCGAATCGTCCCAGTCCCACAACCAACGTCCCGCTGGTCTTCCTAGCTCGCTGTGCCATTGCTACTCCTTAGTAAACACCGTGGCATTCTGGTTGAAGTGTTAGCCAACAATTGGGCGCTCCTCGGGCATACGTATGAAGCTCCTGCGCTCACGCAGCGCTAGTCCCGCAGCAAATGTCATGGGTCCCACACGTCCAACGACCATCACCAGTGCAAGAAGCAGCTTGGCTGCTGGAGGCAATGCAGAAGTTATCCCGGTTGAAAGTCCCACCGTGCCGAAAGCGCTGATCACCTCGAAGAGAATGCGGTCCAGCGTAAATGGAGTGATCACCAGGAGGATTGCGGAGACACTGAGGACGAGGACGACCGCCACAAGCAGGACTGCAACGGCCTGACGAATTGTGTTCTGGGGAAGGCGCCTGCGGAATGCTTCAACATCCCTGCGGCCTCGGGCTTCAGCCCACGCTGCCAACACCAGGATGGTGAACGTTGTGACCTTGATGCCACCGGCATGGGAGCCGGAGCCACCACCAATGAACATCGATATGTCCTGCACCAGCCATGATGCGCCCGTCATCTGGGAAACATCGATGGCGCTGATCCCCAGCGACCTCGTGTTTATTGCACCGACGATGGTGTTGAGGGCCTTCTCAGAGAAGTTCAAGTCCCCGAATGTGTAAGGGTTATTCCATTCGAGGGCGGCGATAATCAGACCGGTCGCGACGGCCAGAGCGATGTATGTCGTGAGGGTGATCTTCGAGTGGAGCGATAGGGACTTCGGGTGCCTCCAGCGCCTGCGCAGGTCCACGATTACAGGAAAGCCAATAGCCCCAACAAACGCCGCAAGGATCAGGGGAAGCATCACCAGCCAGTTGCCAACGTATGCCGCCAGTCCCTCTTCCATGACCACAAAACCGGCGTTGTTGAAGGCGGAGATTGACATGAAGAGCGCCTCCCAAATCGATCTCCACACCGAGTGGCCTTGGCGAAGGAATGCAGGCGCGACGATTATGAAGAGCACGACCTCGGCAACAAGTGTAGTGACGAGGACGCCGCGGATTAGGGTGAGCGCGTCACCCAGACGACCCTGGGTGTCGTCTTGGGAAAGTAGGCGCTGCGTGAGGCCGAGTCTTCGTGACACCGCAAGGGTAAGGAGTGACGCCATGGTCATCACTCCCAGGCCGCCAAGGGTGATCCCGATTGCTATGACAATCTGGCCGAACATGGTCCAGTACGTAGCAGTATCGACAACGGTGAGGCCGGTGACACAGACGGCGGAAACGGCCGTGAAGAAAGCGTCAATGAATGGAGTTATGCCCCCCTGAGTGTTGGCAATGGGTAGTAGCAATAGCCCGGTGATCAAGATGATGAGGAGGGAGAACACCAGCAGGGTGAGCCTGGCCGGGTAGCGCAAGGCATACTGGTTGAAGCTGAGTTGGGAACGATAGAAGAATGAGTGGCCTTCACCGGAGCGAATCAAGAGATGGTCCGTACGCAGCGGAGTTGGAGCTCTATCGACAGGTTCTGCCTCGGCAAAATGGATGTCGTGAGGTGCGGTGTCGAGGGCTTCTGTGCGCAGGGGGTCGCGACGCCAGCCTGAACTATGGCCGGTGCTATTTCGTCGTGAGCCCAATGGACCACACCCCTTAGTGAACTGTGTTCCCCGGTGGCAATCGTGGGATAGTATTCAGTCTATGGTCTGTAGCGGCGGATTTGGCTCGTGTCAGACTCGCCGAAGTATAGTCAGTCTCTTCCTCTGCTCTGGGATAAGGTAAGTCGATGGAAACTCAACCTTCGCCCCGCTTCATGACGGTCAGTGAAGTGGCGGACGTCATGAGGGTGTCCAAGATGACGGTTTACCGCTTAATCCATGCCGGTGAGCTCCCCGCGATTCGCGTGGGAAAGAGTTTCCGAGTCCCTCAGGGCGCAGTGGATCACCTGCTTGACGCGTCATGGACAGCAGATGAGCAGGGCGAGGTCGGTAGTTAGTTCCCCCGATGAGGACGCACGGTCGAGCTAAACACTTCAATTTCTTGTGAGTTTGCGCTTGTTTCCGGCCGAGAGTGTGTTGTTTCCGTCTCTCGTAGTAAAGTAGGGGCGTTCAAAGTCAAGTTGGTGGGGCCCGCAGGGTTGCTACCATTTCAGATGTGATGTTGTTGGAGGGAGTGACCCTATGGGTTCAGTGGTCAAGAAGCGCCGCAAGAGGATGTCGAAGAAGAAGCACCGCAAGATGCTGCGCAAGACCCGCCACCAGCGTCGCAACAAGAAGTAACCTGACGCAGGTCTACAAATGCCCCGATCCACAAGTGGAACGGGGCATTGTTGTCAATGGGGCCTAACGGTTCCCCCACACGATCTGATTCTCGCCTTCGACCTCGACCTCAACTTGTCGGTCCGAGGGCGCGCGATACTCAAAATCAACCCCGGTTCGAGAGACGTGAACATCAAGCGGGTAGCCGTCAAGCTCCAGAGAGAACGTCATCCCCACCCAGTTCACAGGAAGCCGCGGGGCGAAGCGGAGGGTTCCCGTGTCGTCGCGGAGTCCGGCGAAGCCCATGATGAGGGTGCTCCAGGTTCCTCCCAACGATGCGATATGGACACCGACGTCCGTGTTGCGATGTAGGTCCGCAAGGTCCAGATTGAGGAGCCTTTCAAAGTAGTCGGCCGCCAACTCCGGGTGCCCGACCTCGGCTGCCACAATCGACTGTGCGGCTGCCGATAGTGAAGAGTCACCCGTGGTGATTGCATCGTAGTAATCGAAGTTCGCCAGCTTGTCTTCTGGGGAGAACTGAGATCCCAGCAGGTAGAGGGCGAGGACGGTATCCGACTGTTTCAACACCTGGTGTCTGTAGATCACCAGCGGATGATAGTTCAGCAGCAGGGGATAGTTGCTTGGAGGGGTTGCCTCAAAGTCCCACACCTGCTTCTCGAGGAACGCTTCATCTTGCGAATGTAAACCGAGTGCGTCGTTCCACGGGATGAACATCTTGTCTGCGATCTCAGTGAATGAGGCGACCTCTGCATCTGAGAGGGCGAGGCGACGAATAACGGCCTCGTACTCTTCGGGGTGTTCGTCTTCAATCTTCTTCAGCCAGCGGGCGGCAGAATGCAGGTTCGCTTTCGCCATCACGTTGGTGTACAGGTTGTCGTTGACGACGGCCGTGTACTCGTCCGGTCCTGTGACTCCATGGATGTGGAAACGTAGGTCGCGTCCACTGAGGAAGCCCAGGGAGAGCCACATCCTTGACGTCTCAACCAGGATATCGATGGCCTCGGTCAACAGGAAGTCAGTGTCACCTGTGGCGTTGAGGTACTGATTGATGGCATACGAGACTGCGGCATCGATATGGTATTGAGCCGTGCCCGCAGGGTAGTAGGCAGACGACTCTGGTCCTGCGATGGTGCGCCAGGGGAAGAGAGCCCCTTCCTCGCTCATTTCAGAGGCGCGAACCCTTGCTGCATCCAGTGTCAGGTAACGGTAGTGGAGCAGCTGCCTAGCTGCCGAAGGGTTGGCGTAGACCAGGTAGGGCAGCACGTAGATCTCAGCATCCCAGAAGTAGTGCCCGTCGTACCCGGAACCGGTGAGGCCCTTTGCTGGGACGCCCGTCCCCTTTAGGCAGGCCGTTGCCTGCAGGAGCTGGAAGAGGCACCAGCGCACACGGGCCTGGATGGATGCTTTGTCCTCGTCAGGGTGATCGACGATCGCTCCGGGGCGCGGTGTCGCCGTATCGTCCAGCTCAATGACGACGTCCCCGCGGTCCCACAGCGCGGCGACCACGCTCGACTGGCGGTCAAAGAAGGGGGGATTGTCCGCTCGGAGCGTGTCGTCTAATGCGGCATCGGCCTCAGGGGCAGGATCTCCGGGGCGCTCTTCGAAGAGGTCGTCACGCGCGTAGGACAGAGTCTTAGTCAAGGAAAGACTCTCCCCTCTGCAAACTCCCGCAGAGGCAGCCCAGGCCAGAGTGTCGCCCTCGTCCGGCTCAATCGGGGTCACGGCGACAGGGGTCGCCACGGACCCTTTCGCTTGAGTGTGACTCCCGGCCGGTAGTAGTGCCGCCTGGTTCTTGACGGCAAGTGCCGCCGCCATCTGGGAAGCCCGCACCTGGTAGGCGATCGACGCGGACTCGTCAGCAGTGAAGACATCTGTTTCAATCACCGCACCGTGAACAAGTCGGTTTGCCTTACGGGGATCATCGAGTTCCAGGGTGATCCCTTCGGTGAGCTCGATGGGGGGCAGAGCGGGGGTTTCGACGACAGAGCGGATCGCAATCTGGCAGTCGTCCTCGAGCGGGGTGACGCGCAGGTCAATGGTTGCCAGATGCGGGTCAAAGAGGGCGACGGCGGCGCGTTGCTCGATCCGCACGCTGACACCCTCTTCCGCTCCGCGTCCCCGCCACAGCGCTGTTTCGTAGAGGATTCCGGAGTGAAGATCCAGCGTTCGGGATTGCTCAGAAAGGTAGCCGCGCGCCGAATCAGTGATCGCCACGCTGTTCACGAAGATGTCGAACCCGGTGGCGTCCGGCAGGGTCACCATTGACTGGCCGATTCTGGCAAAACCGTACGCGTCCTCGGCGTGAGCGATCGGCCAGGTTTCGTGCAGCCCGTTGAGGTAGGTCCCGTCGGATCCACCCGCGCGTCGCAAGCCGAGATTGCCGCGAATCCCCAAGTATCCGTTGGTGAGGGCGAGGACTGAGGCCTCAACATCTGGGTTCTCCGAGGCGAACTGGGAGTTGCCCATGACCCAGTCGGGATCATCGGTTGGGTGGAAGCGCGGTGGAATATCCACGCCCAGAAACGATCCGGTGGGGAGGTAGTCCTCTGGCACCAGTTCTGCAAGATCTGCCACGACAACCGTCGCTCCGTTTTCGACGAGGACGTCTGCGCCAGCGCCCCTATCCACGCCGATAACCATCCCGAAGTCTCCGCCGCGGCCGGCCTGGACGCCAGACACGGCATCCTCGACCACCGCGCAGGCAGCTGGGTCGACACCAAGCTGCTTGGCTGCATCCAGGTAGGTATCGGGAGCAGGTTTGCCTGCCAATCCGCGGGAAGCGGCGACGTTCCCGTCGACGATGACGGGGAAGTGGTCAAAGAGCCCGGCGGCCTTCAAAACCTCGGGGGCGTTCTTTGAGGAGGAGACGACTGCCGCCTTCAAGGGGTCTCGCGCTCCGCCCTCGTCCTCGGTGCCATTGAAGATGTAGTCCAGGAAGCGCAGAGACCCTGGGTATGGGGCGACCCCAGATGTGGCAACGGCCTCGTTGAACTCGAAGTTCTTACGGTTTCCCAGCCCGCAGATTGTCTCTACGTCAGGGGCGTCCCCCGGATCACCGTAAGCAACCTGGATGCCGCGAGAAGCCAAGATTGCCGCAACCGCGTCATAGCGTGCCCGGCCGTCCAGATGTTCAAAGTAGTCATCGTCCGTGTAGGGGGCAACGCCCTTCCGAGCGAAGTAGTCGCTGAAGAGGCGGCGCCACGCTTCCTCGTGGATGGTGGCGGTTGGGGTGAGGACGCCGTCGAGGTCGAAGAGGACGGCCTGGATGGATGGCGAAAGCGATGGATTTTCCCGGGTCATGGAGCAACACTAGCGCCGGGGAGGGGCGTGCGCGCAAGTGCGATTTGGTCGCAATTTGGGGGGCGAGAGTGAGGGGATCCGGCGTGGTCGACGTGTTTCACACTCGCTGCGGTTTGAGGGAGGTGCGCCGCACACTACAATGATCTGCGCGGGCCTATAGCTCAACTGGCAGAGCAACGGACTTTTAATCCGTGGGTTCCGGGTTCGAGTCCCGGTGGGCCTACAAATTTGGGGGGCGGGACACGCCCCGCGCCCACCACGTCCCGCGCTTGCCACGCCTCGCGCTTGCACCAGCCGTTGACGGGAGTCTTCAGGGAGCGGGTTTGATCTAAGGGAGCGGGTTTGGCCCAGATTACGGTGTGATTTAAGGGCAAAGTGAGCCAAACCCGCTCCGTATGCCCTAACCGGCTCGCTAAAGCCCAACCGACTCCTCGAACACCTCCGCGGCATCGCCCTAGAATTCCGAAACCTCCAAAACTACATCCACCACAGCCTCATCCACACCGGAGGATTCAAACGCCACCTACAGCCCCTTTCGTGACTCTTCTATTGTGTGTCAAGCGGGAATTTTGTGGGTTTCACTTTCGGCTGTGACAGGGATTGTGGCTGCTTGAAGGGTGCGGTAGACCTGCCGGGAGACGTATCGTTTCAGGCAGCGCATGATCTCTTGTTTGCTCTTACCTTCTGCGGTGCGTTTTTGGACGTATTCTTGGGTCTCTTGGTCGTAGCGCATACGAACTAGGACCACTGTGTGCAAAGCATTGTTCAAAGATCGGTCACCGCCTCGGTTGAGACGATAACGCTGATTGTTACCTGATGATGCTGGGATCGGGTTCGCGCCTGCTAGAGCCACGAATGCGGCTGCACTACGGATGCGATCATGGTGGGACCAGGCCAGATAGAACTGGGCGGCAGTAACCGGGCCGATTCCCCTCATAGTGAGAAGAGCCGGTGCTACCTGCTGCACCAGAGTTTCGATAGCGTTTTTGTTATCAGTCAGTGCCTCCCGGTTCGCGATGATGAGCTTAGCGAGCCGCACTGCTTCGCTCCGAGCAACTTGTAAGTCAATGGTCTCAGCGCGAACCCGCCATTTCGCAATCGCTTTGATTTGGATGCGTCCCAAAGCTCTGCGCGCATCGATGCCAAGCGCATTAGTCCGCACTAATGCAGTGAGCCGGTTGATCTGAGCAGTGTTCTCTACGGTGAGCCCATGACGTGCCTGAACCAGGATACGCAGAGCCTCACGAACTCCTCCAGAACGGGGGATCTGGAGAGAAGTAACATCCCACCCCATGACGCTCGTAGCGGCTCTGCGAGCATCAATGAAGTCATTCTTCGCGATCCGTCCTGCCCTATGAGGTGGTTTTGGAGCCTCCGTTACTAAGATGCCTTCTCGCTCCAGGTCTAGTCGCAGGGTCTGCCCAAATGAGCTAACACCTTCCATCGAAACCAAAACCCTGCAACTGTGATTGGTGCGCCGCCGCAGCCAACTAATGGACCGGGCGAAACCCGCAGGAGTGACTGGGAACTCCCCGCAATCAACTTCTGTTTGTGTGCGACTTTCGACAATACTGAAAGCATGTTTACTTGCATGAGTGTCTACCCCGACAACGAAATCGTAGGCATGTGCAACAATGGTCATAGCAGTGACCTCCCTAATCGATAGCTGGCCCTGTTGGCCCGATCCGGGGAATACGTGTTCATGGGGCAGTTCTGTAACGAGCCACGCTAAATACAGAGCGGACAATCTTCTAATCAAGCCACCAAGAGCAGGCCGGATCGGTGCCACCTGAACAGTGCATGGACAAGTCACAAAAAAGACACTCCCAGCACCGCTGCAAGGTCAGAAGAGCCGTGAGCCACACCCACCGAACAGATAACACCCATCCTGCCAGCCAGTCCCAGACCAGCCAATAAACAACTTACAGAAGAGCCGGATTAGTGACGTGGGGCGACGGTGGCGGCTCTTGCGCGCAGCTTCCCCACGTTGTATGGTTGGTTACTCAAGTAATGAACCAGGGAGGTGGTTGTGTTCAGCGATGGTCGACCGATTTTCCTGCAGATTGCAGAGATGATTGAGAATGACATTGTTGCGGGAAACCTGGGTGAAGAGAGCCAGGTTCCCTCTACCAATGAGTTCGCGGCCATGTACCGCATTAACCCTGCCACTGCCGCCAAGGGCATCAACTTGTTGGTCGAGGACGGAATCCTCCACAAACGCCGCGGGATCGGAATGTTCGTCTCACCCGGAGCGCGCGAACGCCTCATGGAAAAGCGACGCGCGCGGTTCTCGCGCGACTACCTGGAGCCCATGCTGATCGAAGCCGCAAGCCTTGGACTGACATCCGCTGAGCTCCACAAACTGATTGATGAGGTAGCCCCTCATCTCCGTGAAACACCAGGTCTCCAACAGGGGACACCAACCGCCCCCTCCGCAGAAAGGGAGTGACCAATGACCGAAGTTGTGGCGCGTGCCCGCAATCTAACGAAAAAGTACAGAGATAATGTCGCACTTGACGACATCTCCTTCACCCTCGAAGCCAAACGCATCTACGGTTTGCTGGGGCGAAATGGCGCTGGTAAGACCACCGTCATGTCGATCCTCACAGCGCAGAACTTCCCAACTGATGGTGTCGTCGAAGTGTTTGGGCAGCCCCCATTTGAGAACTCCAGAGTCCTCAGTCGACTGTGCTTCATTCGCGAATCCCAGAAATACCCGGAAGATTTCACCCCCAAGCACGCCTTCAAGGCGGCCGCCATGTTCTTTGAAAACTGGGATCAGGGGCTCTGCGAGACACTCATCCAAGACTTTGAACTGCCCATGACCCGCACCATCAAGAAGCTATCCCGTGGACAACTGTCCGCAGTTGGGGTCATTATCGGACTGGCATCCCGGGCCGAACTGACGTTTTTCGACGAGCCCTACCTGGGGCTAGACGCAGTAGCCCGACAGATTTTCTACGATCGTCTGTTGCAGGACTATGCCGAGCATCCGCGCACCATTGTCCTTTCCTCACACCTGATCGACGAGGTCGCCAACCTGCTTGAGCACGTCATCGTCCTCGACCATGGGCGAATCATCATGAACGACAACACGGAATCGATCCGCGGCAGCGCTTATACCGCCGTTGGGCCCGGGGTTGCGGTTCGCGAGTTTGTTGGGAGCAAGCCGGTCCTCTATTCGGAGTCCATCGGGTCTTTTGCCCAGATGACTGTTTCTGAGCCGCTTAGTGAAGAAGACGCGCAGAAGGCAGCGCTGCTGGGGGTTGAGATTGTGCCGGTTTCCTTACAGCAACTGATAGTCCGCAAGACGCTGGGCAACCGTTCCGCTGAGTTCAGCGGCAATGGCTCCGCCAAGGCAAGCAAGAGGGGAGAAACAGCATGAACTACATCAGTAAGGTAATGCGACTGCAACTGGTAAACCGGTGGACATTCATCGGTGTCCCCCTCATGGTCCTTGGGGGGTCGCTTCTGATCGTCATCCTCCTCGGCCTCGTCGTCCCAAACGACGGTGTGATGATTACCGGAGCCGCTCAGGCGCCACTGTGGTACTTCATCGTGGTTGGGGTTCAGGCCCTGTCACTGACGTTCCCATTTTCTCAGGCCATGTCCGTGACCAGGCGTGACTACTTCTTGGGGACCTTGGCGACCTTCATTCTGTTCTCACTAGCGTTTGGAGTGGTCTTCCTCGTCCTAGCACTCATTGAACAGGCAACCAGTGGATGGGGCGTTGATACTCTGGTCTTCGCGATCCCCTGGCTTCTCAACACAGGTTGGCTTGCAATGATTCTGTCGGTTGCAGCACTTGCCCTTGTCATGTTCCTGATCGGTTTGTGGATGGCAACCATCTACAAGCGCTGGGGCACGGTGGTCATTGTTGCCATCTCCCTGGGCCTCGGCCTAGTCCTGGTCGGCGTCATTGCGTTGATTACCTATTTTCAGTGGTGGCCGGCAGTGCTCACCTGGGTCGTGGGTCAAACACCGATGAGTGTGGCGGGCTGGCTGCTGATCCTCATCGTTGCACTTTCCTCAGGGTCATTCCTTACGCTGCGGAAAGTGACAACCTAGTTGCTGGTCTTCAGTGAATCGCGGATCTCAGTCAGCAGGAGGACCTCTGGCGAAACTTCAGTGTCATCTTCGGTCTTTTCGAGGTCGAGCATCGCGTCCTTCCTCTTGTTCATCGCGTTGATTGGCACGACGACGAAGAAGTAGAGGGCAGCCGCCACGATCAAGAAGTTCAGTAAGGCCGTAAGGAAAACTCCTGGGCGAACGACAGCAGGGTCGCCCAGGAGTTTAATCTGAAACTCAAATTTGATTCGTAAGACCGTCGTGATTAGAGACTGGAACTGTAACCTAAACCGCCGAACGCAAGAACCAGGCCTGCAAATCAAGTGCCGCAGAGGTAGAGATCAGAAGATCACCAGAGACCGGGTCCTCTTCGTCAACAGGCTCAATGAACCCCTTGATATTGTCAGAGACCTGCTGAACCTTCTCAGCCATCAACTGGTAGGCCTTATCGGATTCCAACATCCCCTCATCAATCTCACTCAAGATCGTGTCGCGGGCAACTGTAGCGGCGCGGCCATCGGGGAAACCACCAACCTGTCCTAGGCGCTCAGCAACTTCATCGAGGGTGCTGCGTGCAGCAGCCACCACTTCGTCAAGAGCTAAGTGAAGCGACCGGAACGATGCTCCACGAATGTTCCAGTGTGCTTGCTTCGACTGCAGTTCCAAGGCAATCAGATCAACCAGGCTCTGCTGCAGTGCGGAGGTAACCGTTGTGCTTGCTTCCTTCATTTTGTCTTCCCTTTCAATCCGCTCAGGGCGCGTTTACTGCCCCAAGACTTGATCCTCAGTTGGACGTCCGTGGACGTGAACGCCCGCTTCCTCCACTCTACTACCAGCATCCGACACAGTGACCAGTGGGTTGACTTCCAACGTTGGATTTGCCCCGCGTTGGCGCGTAGCGCGGTCGTCCGTTGTAGATTTTGGACCGAGGGTTCCCAAAGTAGAGTTCTGGCTGGCTGTAACACCAAACGCGGCAAGCCGGGCCTGTGCGAACGCAAGCAATTCTCTCTTGATGTCGCGACGTCCCGCAAGCGTTGCGACTCCGACCTCGTCCTCGGCCGGGTAGTTGTCCGGCAGCAGTGCGGCGTCATAGGGGAGCGGATGGTTCCTAGTGCGCAGGTACGCCGCAAGCAGAACCAGAGCTGCGCAGATCACCAGCCAAGCCAAGAGAATCGCGACGGTCGAACCCATAATTCCCGGAACACCTCCACCTGCAATCGCGGAGCGGAAAGCAAGCTGGGTGTATGTCATTGGAAGGAATGGATGCACCCAGTTGAAGAACGCTGGCATCGTCTCTATCGGGAACGTCGCACCCATGGAGGCAATCTGTATCAGCAAGAGGACGATTGACACGAATCTTCCTCGGTAGCCCAGTGTCGCGACGCAAGCCTGGTTAACCGCGACAAACGTCAAAGAGGCGAGAATGCCGATGCCGAGCATGGCCCCCACATTGACGGCGTGCAGCTCAACCAGCCAGTTGGTCCCCAGCACTGCAGCTGTAGCCTGAACTACAGCCAGAATGGATGCCGTTGCTGCAGGACGTGCCGCCGCCATCCACCAGGTTTCACCCGGGCCGGGACGGCGGTCGAGGGCGGGAAGGACCAGGAAGATTGCGATTCCACCAATCCACAATGCCAGTGAAATGAACATCGGAGAGAATCCCGCACCGGTGTTGTTGACTTCGCGTTCTCTGACGGGGTCGATTTGGACCAGGTGTGAAGAGGTTTCAGCAATCTGTGTTGCTTCTGTTTGCGAGTAGTCGGGGATCTGCTCTTGGCCCGCTACCAGCCCTTCCTCAAGTTGCGCGCTTCCCGCTGCAAGTGCAGACGACCCGCTTGCGGCCGAGGATGCGCCCGCGGACAGAGAGTTCAGGCCGGTCGACAGGTCGGTGGCTCCGGCCGCGAGGGCTCCTGCGCCCGAGTTGAGTGCATCAACGCCGGAAACCAACGTGGGAACCTTCTCCTGAAGAGTGCCCACACCTGCCTCAAGGGCCTTGCTTCCCGAGGCGAGCTCGTTGGCGCCACCGCGCAGGGTCGCGGAGGTCCCCGATAGCGTCCCGAGCCCGTCGTCTATGGAGTTAACGCCGCCCAGGATAGTCTGGCTGGCCGCGGTGTCCGAGGTCGTTCCAACCGAAGCCTGGAGTGCAGTTAGGCCCTGGTTGACCTGAGCGGATGCTGCTGCGATTTGATCCATGCCCGTCTGGGCAGCCGCAACTCCGGCAATGGCTTCATCGGCCTTTCCTGCAACCTGATCAACCTTGTCGACGATTTGACCTTTGCCCGACGCCATCTGCGCCACAAGTCGGCATAGAGGATCGGTCTCACCGTGTAGTGCCACGCACTGTTGATAGACCGCATCGATACTATTGGACACGCCTGTCACCAAGTCGCGAATCTCTCCCGGGAGCGGCGCAAGCTGCGCGACAGGTTCGCTGATCTGCTTGAAGCTCTCATCCAACTGGGAACTCCCAGCGGCAAGTTGTGCCGAGCCTGTCTGGAGAGAGGAAATCCCTGCTTGCAAGGACGGTGTCTGAGCGCGCAGGGTTGCTGTTCCAGCAGCCACTTGGTCAACCCCCGCGGTGTACTGATTGACCCCGCCGCTAAGGGTGGCTGCACCGCTCGCGAGTGCCGAAGAGCCCGCACCCAATGCCGACACCCCGGTCTGTAGCTCGGGAACCTTGTCTGCCAGGGTGTTCGTCCCGGATGCTAGCTCACCTGCACCAGAGTCCAGTTGCGTTGCCCCGGCGGCGGCCGCGCGGGCGCCCTCGTCCAGTTCGGTCAGACCGTCAGCTAGTACGGTGGATCCATCTGCTAGCGCGGTCGAGCCGTCCACAGCCGTTCCCATGCCGGTGCGGATTGTCCCCAGCGACTCCAGAAGCGCTTCCGCATATATGGAGGAGGCTTCCGAGCTAACCCTGTCCTGCAGAGTTGCGGCGACGGTTCGAGCCAGGGTTCCGGACAGATAGTTGATTCCGTCGTCGGTGACCAGGTTCAGCCGCGCGGAAACGGTGTCAGCAGCACTGACGGTGCCGATCTGGGACACCTCCTCTGAAAGCCCGGCCGGGATGTAGAGGACGGCGCGCACCGACTGGGACTTCATGGCACGTTCGGCCTGGTCTGCACTCATTTCTTCCCAAGTGAAGCCCGTGTCTTCCCCGTCTTCAGGGTGGACGAGGGCGTCCGTGAGCATCTGACCGACATCAACCACCATGTTTGATCCCGACACGAGATCTGCGTCAAACGGCTGATCCTCATTCACAACAGCGGCCTGAATGTGACCCATCCGCTCCAGGGGATCCTGGTATGCGGAAGAGAGGATCCCCCCGTACATGAGTGGGATAGCAATGATCGCCACAACCACCAAGATATTGGCGAAGACGTTGGCGGTGAACTTTGGTTTGCCTACTACATTCGGCATCTCTGAGAGAGATTTCCTTGCCATGGTAGTGCTCCTCCGGGGTGTCAAGCCCCAAATACTTCAATCAATCGATGAGATTTTATTCCGGCTTGACTGTTTGTTCCAGGGTGGGTAATCGCCGTCACGGTACTGTGTCACAGTGATTTCTGAGCCGATTGAGGGGGTGCGCCAGAGCCCCGCCGGGACCTCCAAAAACAGGTGATCAAAACCTCAGAAATCTAGGCAGAGTGGCGGTTTTTTCTGTTCCTCAGACCACAAGGGTGCCGGTGTGGACTAGGCTGAAAATATGATCTCACTCACAGAACTGGGCGCCCTCGAACTGGAAAACGCCCGCGCCTCCAAGAGTGGCCGCTCCGGGAACACCATCTACGGGGGTCACGAACGTCACCTGCGTCAGACAGTGATTGCTCTCAAGGCCGGATGTGGCCTGGCAGACCACGAGAGCCCGGGTGAAGCTACGCTGCAAGTCCTGCGGGGAAACGTCCTCCTGACAAACGCTGAGACGGGAACCTCTGAGAACCTCTCCGAGGGCGACTTCGCCCTCATTCCGCCCGCTGTGCACGGAGTTGAAGCCCACGAGGATTCGGTCCTACTACTTACCGTCTCGCTACACCCGCACAGTTAGGCCGGGCGGGCGTAACGCGTCGGTCTACCAGTCCTCAGCGCTGACATTCGTGCGCACCAGGGCAAATCCTGGATTGGGAGAGTAGCGCAGGTGACAGACCGCAGCATTCGCAATGGGTTCCCCCGCATACTGCACGGGATCCATCAGGGACAGAAGCGTGCGGATGAAGGCGCCGTGTGACACGACCGCGAGGGAGGGGTTCGGTCGCGGCAGTGCCGGGTCTTCCCCGCCACCGGACCCGGACACGCGCTGCTGTGCCAAGGCTTCAGCTTCAAGACGGATGCGCAGAAGAGATTGCTCGGCTCGCTCAAGAAACTGCTCCCAGGTGTTGGCTCCGCCGCTTGCATCTGCTCGCGCCAACGCGGTCATCACTGCTGGTTCATCAAAACCCTCTGCCGCGGCATGCCTCATGTGAGTCCAAAAATTCGCTCCCACTTCTCCAGCCGAGGTTGGTTGGATGCCCAGCTGGTCAAAGATCGCGTGCCACATTGCCTCCAGGGTTGCGCCCTCGTACGCCCCGAAGTTCCATTCGCGAAGCTCTGGAACCAGGTCGATCTCAGGTTCACCGACTTCACCGGCAACCAACCGGGCAGTGTGCAGCGCGCGACCGAGGTCGGACGAGAGCATCCTGTCGATCGGCAAGACTTCCGCTGCATTTCCCCCTCGCCGCGCCAGAGCACGCCCCGTGGCACGAGCTTGCTCCATGCCCACTTCCGTGAGCGGCGTTTCCATCCACCCGGACATTTGCAGTGCAATGTTGGCTTCGGTTTGTCCATGCCGAATGAGGAAGATGTCGACTGGAGGGGTTCGACTTGGTTTCTGGTCGTCTGCGGGTAGGTGGGGTGTAGGCATACAGCCACCATACCGACCGGCGTGATCCGTTTCGTGAGCGCATAGTGAACAACGGGCCAACCAACCCGAGTAGTTCAGGCGCCGATCGGCTTTGGGGCTTAAGCTTGTGGCATGGAGAACAATTTGGATATCGCTGCAGTAAACCTCCGCCTGAGCCTACTTGGGCTTCCAACCCCGACGGATTCGCACGCAACCGACGAAGCGCAGTTGGTCAAACCAATCATTGCGCGACAACGTGAGTTGGACCGGCGCCTCTCGCACCGCCTCTCAGCCGTGGATGGGAGAATCCAGGCGTTCTTAGACTCCTACCTCGACGGTACCGGGGTGTCCCCACAACTGCCGCGGGTCACCTTCGTCCTCGACCAACCGGGCCTAGCGCGAACCCTGTCGTTGCCGATCGAAGGTGACGTTTTCAAATCCGATCTTCTCACGTCGTACCGCACTCTTAACGGAGTCCTCCATAACCCCGCCAATGACCGCCGCACCACCAAGGGCGTCTTCCACATTGCGGATGGGGGACTGCCGGTCCAAGACGACAAGATCGAGGTTCCCCGGGCTGTATTTGGCCGACTGATGGAACACGCCTTTCTCCCGCCTGAGGAAGCAAAGGTTCTTCCCTATACAACCGATTCGGAAGACCCGGTGGGAGCATGGGTTTCCCTTCTGCTGCGCCCCATCGTCGTTCCTGAGGTACCTGGTTTTAGTGGCGAAAGGACAATGGAAGTTCGCTTTATTGCCCCCGGCTCGCTGGTTGCCAACCTGGACTTTGTTGAGGGCATCTTCGGCAATGGTGGCGATCCCTACGTCCCCGAGTTTGACGCCTCCCTCGACCCAGACACCTGGACCGGCACCACGGGCCTGGTCGTCCTCGCCCCCCACCTCACCAAACTCACCAAGAAGGAACTGGGTCTGCCACGGTGGGAGGACGCTACGGAACGTCAACGCCGCGACGGGCAGTGCTGGAAAGATTCCGACGAACTCTACAACGGTGGTAGCGCATTCAAGGTGTGCGCTCGGGATGAACGCGGCGTCATCACCACGGTGATTGCTGACAACTACTTCGGGTACTGCAAGAAGGAAGTCAAGGCACAGATCTCTTACTCCGCGAACCTGTTTGGTGAGGTGGAAGAAGAGCACGCTGGTGGCGCTCGCGTCTACCCGCGCTACAACCTGGGTCCGAACTACACCGACAAAGAGTCCGACCCGTCCTACACGTTGGCCGAGGTCGTATGGCGCGACCCCCAGCGTTTTGTTGCGCAGCCCGAAGGTTACGTGCTGGACATGGAGGACGAGAGGAACGTCCTCGTCCCCGCCGGCGCCACGTACAGCCTATGGACGAACACGATTACTTGGGAGCAGGACGGGAAGAAGCGTTGCATCCCGCTGCGCTACGGCAAGATTTACGTTGCCCCGGACGGGTATCAGATCCACTTGGCCCAACTTGAGAATGACCAATCGCAGTGGACACTGATTGGTTCATCTTCGAGGTCGACGACCTGCCACAAGCCAGCAACCGTCTCAGGTGGCGGCAAGTCAGAAATCTCCAAGGCGATTTCCGATGCGGTCATCAACGGTGATTCGTATGCCCCCGACTTCGACAAAGATATGGCGAAGGTTGCCGAAATCCTCAAGATGGACTTCACCGATCGTTTCATCGATGAGGCGAACATCAGCGACACAAGTCGACCCATCCTCTCTGACCTGCGTTCTGTGGGGTCGGTCGTCAAACTACTGACGCCCAGCCCCGACTACACGGATGAATACAACGAGTGGCTCGCGACAGTCCCGGGTTACATCATGGAGTTGGTGCTGATCGTCAAGCGTTACTACCAGCCTGAATGGGGTGACGATTGGGCATCGCATTTCACTACCGGCATGGTCAATGGCCGCAAGGGCACGCTGGTGCACACCGATCGTGGCAAGGTGCGCGTGTCGATGCTGCGCGTCGGGTATGAGACCGACGGATCATGGCGTCTCTTCGGCTTGCGTTACGATTTCCATCCCGCGGGCAAAGTACAGACCGAGGACGACATCACTGCGAGCATCGTGGTCCCAGGGAAGAACGGCGCTAAGTCGCGGAAGTACGTGAAGAACTGCGAGAACCTGTTGTTCCAACGTCCCGATGAAGCCATCAACCGAGGCTACGATAAGCAGGCAGAGAAGGATATTGCAGGCCCGCATGTCTTCCTTAGCAACTATGAGCCGCTCACCCGTGGGCAGGCGGTCGCGATCGTTGATGACGCGGTGGGATTCAGCCAGTTCACCAAGCCGATGCGGGACATCCTTCTCAGGGCCGCGTATGGTCCGGAAGATCAACCAGCTTACGTGGTGTCATCAGCCCAGCCGCGCATCGTCGATGGGAAGCCTTCTAAGAACCCCCGCTACTTGCAGGTTCGACCCGACCTGGCCCATCCGAAAGCGACGGCAAGTGCGGATCTCGCATCGCGGCTCTTCGCTAAGGTGCCGATGGACGCAGAGTTTGAACTGCCCGTGGATATTGTCGTGGCAGGACGCCGCAACAACCCGGCTGACGAGGGCGTGCCGCCGCTCGCTTCCTACGGGCCGCTGCACTACATGGAGCTCCCGGAGCTGTTCATGGAATTCATTTCCTCGATGACAGGCAAATCGCCCTCGACGACGGGTGCCGGTTCCGAAGGTGCGATGACGAAGGGACCGTTCAATGCGCTTCCCTCAATCATTGACCTAAATGCCGCGCTGCTCTCGTTCGCATTGACGGGCTACGACGGTTGGCTTTCAAGCGCTGGTTACGTGGGACCCAAGGTACGCGTGGATCACGATATTTCGATGTTGATCCCCGAAGTGTTTTCCCGCATGTCGGACGAGGAGCGTTCGGCTAGGAACCTGATTGCCGAGGGCGCCCTCGAACCCGTGCCAAACATTGTGGTTGACGGTCAAGAGGTAGAGGCGAGCCGCTTGGGGTACCGCATGACAAAGCGCTTTGCTACGAAGTACTTCGGCCGCATTTTCCTGCACCCCGACCTGGTCTTCACCCCGGAAATGTTGAGTCCGGAGCTGCAAGGCGAGGACGTTTACGCGGAGTCGGTGGCAACAATCGTTGAGACTCATCGCCGCGTAGCGCAGTCATACATTGATGACGGAACCATCGCATTGGGTGTGCCGCCGATTCGTGCACTGCTTGAGGTGATGGCAAACGGTCAGACTTCCGATGGGTTGACCTTGCAGGATGACGAGTTCCGCAGGCAGTTTGATCGTGAGGCCGTACTGGCCTCAGACTGGTACAGGGAACGGTTGCAGTCTGAGAAGGACCAGCACGTTGCCCTCCTGAAGCGGTCGGCTGCGGCTGTCGAAGACTTCGTGTCCCGCCCGCACGGTGCGACGGAAGACCGTAGAGAGGTCTATGTGGAGCGACTGGAGAGACTGAAAGAGGAGCTCTCGGATCTTGAAGCGCAACCACTTGAGGACTTTGCCGGCACGCTGGGCCGCCAGGTCAGGTGGAATGCAGTCTAGACCCGTGTAGCGCGAGGCCCGCGCCCGCGAGCGTAGGGCTCGGGCCTGGCGCCTGCACTCGCGCCCGGGCCGATTTGCGGGCCGGGTTTCGGCCGGGTTTCGCGTCACGAGAGCTGAGGTTCGCCTCTCCACGGCCGCCTCCCACCAAATGTATACGTGGGGGCGAAATGTGCGTCTCGGGTACCTACCCCAGACGCACATTTCATCCCACCATATACATTTCACGCTGGCTGGGCGCCGGGGCGCGTTTGGGCGCCAGGTTGGGCTGGTGAGGGAGCCGCATTGGCGCCGGGGCGCGTTTGGGCCGGTGGGGCCAAGGCGGGCGCCCGCGTTGAAGAGCGTGAGCCTATCCGAAGCGGCCCGCCACGTAGTCCGCAGTCTGCTTGTTCTTGGGTGCTGAGAAAATCAGCGACGTATCGTCATACTCAACCAGTTTGCCGGGCTTGCCCGCCCCGGCAAGGTTGAAGAAGGCAGTGCGGTCTGAAACGCGTGCCGCCTGCTGCATGTTGTGAGTGACGATGACGATCGTGTAATCGGCTTTAAGCTGCTCAATGAGCTCCTCAATGGCGATCGTAGAGATCGGGTCGAGGGCGGAGCAGGGCTCATCCATTAGGATCACGTCAGGCTCAACGGCGATTGCACGTGCAATACAGAGGCGTTGCTGCTGGCCACCTGAAAGCGACGAACCGGGCTTGTCGAGGCGGTCCTTGACCTCTTCCCACAGGTTCGCGCCGCGAAGCGCCTTCTCAACGATCGCGTCGGCCTCGGCTTTGGGGAGGCGCCCGCCGTTCAGCTTGACTCCCGCCAGCACGTTGTCAGCAATGGACATAGTGGGGAAGGGGTTGGGCCGCTGGAAGACCATTCCCACTTTGCGGCGAACGTCAACCGGATCAACTTTGGAACCGTAGAGGTCTTCGCCATTGATCTTTACGGACCCGTCGACGCGAGCCCCAGGAATCACTTCATGCATGCGGTTCAGCGTCCGCAGGAACGTGGACTTACCGCATCCCGACGGGCCGATGAGGGCGGTGACAGAGCGTGGAGCAATTGTCATCGAAACGCCCTCGACTGCTAGGAAGTCCCCGTAGTAAACATCCAGGTCTTCTGTATCAATCTGCATTGCCATGTTCAGCGGTTTCCTTTCGGTGCGAACTTGGCGGCGATGAGTCGCGCAACCAGGTTCAGTGCCATAACGATCAAGATTAGGGTGAGGGCGCCAGTCCATGCGCGGTCCACGTAGGCTGCCGCGTCAACGCCCTGGGACATGTAAGAGTTGTAGGCGAACACGGGAAGGGTCATCATGGGGCCGTCTGTCAGCGAGTAGTTCATCGACTGCGTTAGGCCAACGGTGACCAGGAGAGGTGCCGTTTCACCGATGACACGCGCGATTGCCAGCATGACGCCCGTGGTGATGCCCGCAATCGAGGTGGGGAGGACAACCTTGGTGATGGTCCTCCACCGCGGGACCCCAAGTGCTAGGGATGCTTCGCGAAGTTCGTTGGGAACCAGTCGCAGCATTTCTTCGCAAGAGCGAACGACGACAGGAATCATCAGGACGGAGAGCGCCACGGCGCCGGCCACACCGTTTTGTGACCCAGGACCAAAGACCAAGAGGAACAAGGAATAGGCGAAGAGGCCGGCGACAATCGATGGGATACCGGTCATGACATCGACGAAGAACGTCACGGCCTTCGCCAGACGTCCTCGGCCGTACTCAACCAGATAGATCGCGGTCATGAGGCCGATTGGTACGGAGATCACCGCTGCCAACCCCGTGATTTCAAGAGTGCCGACGAGGGCGTGAAGCGCGCCTCCGCCCTCGCCAACCACGTTGCGCATCGAGTTGGTGAAGAATGTGACGTCGAACCGGTTGATGCCGCGTGAAATCACGGTGATCATCAGGGACAGAAGCGGGACCATTGCGAGGGCGAAGGAGGCGTAGACCAGGACCGTTGCCACCCTATCCTTCTGGCGGCGCCTCTTGAGATGAACGTCGGACTTATCGACGGCAAATGGTGAGCGAGGGGGCGGAAGAGCAACGCTGCGGTGAGAGTCATGCTCCAACTCGGGCAGGGAGATGATCTCCGCCAAGATCTCTGGCCCGGCGACCTCAAGTGCGCTGGGCTTCTGCTTCTTCGCTTTCGAAGAAGATGCCTTTGGGGAGGCGATATCTTCACTCATGCGTTTGCTCCTGAGAATGCGGCGCGGCGGGAGATAACCCAGCGGGCGCCCATATTGACTACCAGGGTGATTGCGAACAGCACCAAACCGGTTGCAATCAGGGTATTGATCCGAAGACCGAAGGCCTCTGGGAAGTTCAGTGCGATGTTGGCTGCGATCGTGTTGGGGTTCTGCGTGGTGACCAACGCGAATGAGATCAGGGCTGCCGGGGAAAGGACCATGGCAACTGCCATTGTTTCGCCGAGGGCGCGTCCTAGCCCCAGCATCATCGCGGAAATAATGCCGCTGGTGGCGCCTGGAAGCACCGCCATGCGGATCATTTCCCAGCGAGTGGCGCCGAGTGCGAGAGCTGCTTCTTCCTGAAGTTTCGGGGTTTGCAGGAAGACTTCGCGGCACACGGCAGTCATGATCGGAAGGATCATCACGGCAAGAACAAGGGCCACGGTAAGGACGGTACGTCCGGTTCCGGAAGCCGGACCGGTGAAGAGTGGGATCCACCCGAGGTAGGTTGTCAGCCACACATAGACAGGCTGCAGGAAGGGCGCGAGGACCTGAATGCCCCAGAGGCCGAAAACAACCGAAGGGACAGCAGCCAGAAGGTCAACGAGATATCCCAAAGGGGCCGCGATCTTCTTGGGTGCGTAGTGAGAAATGAAGAGCGCAATCCCGATCGCTACCGGGGTAGCCAGCAGAAGGGCGATAGCGGCAACCCAGACGGTTCCAAAGGCGAATGGTGCCACGTACTGCCAAATCGTCTGCGGCTCGTTGACACCAACCTGGTCTCCGGCGACGAAAGCCGGCCATGCTTCGGCCAGAAGGAAGACGGTGACAAAGCCGAGCACAACAAGGATGAGGACGCCAGCGCCAACAGCAAGACCTTTGAAGGACATGTCGGCGAAGCGATTGTTGCGCTTTGGTTCTTTCTTTGTCGTCGCGACATCTCCCGGGGTGGGGGAGCCTGAGGTTGGACGCTGTGCGATGGTGGACATCTGTTCTACCTTTGCGCGCTCGTGGTGATGGCACCCGAATGCGGGGCCGGGCGGAAAGTCCGCACACCCGGCCCCGCAAGGGGTTCGTTACTTGATGGACTCAATGGAGGCCTGGACCAGTTCGCGGGTCGCGGCAGAAAGAGGTGCGGAGCCTGCGCCCTCGGCTGCTGCTTGCTGACCGGCTTCGCTTGCGATGTAGCCTGCGTAAGCCTTGATGAACTCGGTTGTCGCTTCGTCCTTGTTGGTGTCACAGACAAGCAGGTAGGAAACCAGCACTAGCGGGTAGGCGCCCGACTCGGTGGTGGTGCGGTCTAGGTCGATTGCTACGTCACCGTCGTGACGGTTCTCAGCAACAGGAGAGACCTCGACGACCTTGGCAGCTCCTTCGGCTGAGTAAGGAACGAACTCCTCGCCAACCTTCAGAGCGACAGTGGAAAGGCTGGAGACCTTTGAGGCGTCCGCGTAGCCGATGGTTCCTGTTCCCGTGGAGAGGGCCTCAACCACTCCGGAGGTGCCCTGCGCGCCCTCGGCTCCAGCGAAGCTGAAGGGGAACTTATCTTCGGCTTTTGCATCCCAAACATCGCCAGCATTTGCACCCAAGTAGGCTGCGAAGTTCTTTGTTGTACCGGAATCATCTGAGCGGTAGACAACGGTGACTGCCTGATCAGGCAGTGTTGCACCCGGGTTCAGTGAGACGATTGCGTCGTCGCTCCAGTTGGTGATTTCACCTTTGAAGATACGCGCGATGGTGTCTGCGTCAAGGTTGAGGGAGTCATTACCTTCTAGGTTGAAGGCAACTGCGATGGGGGAGATGTAAACGGGGAGGCTGCGAGCCTTTGAATCGGCAGCACAAGCGGCAAAGGTGCCCTCAAGCTCCTCATCAGAGAGGTACGAATCGGAGCCGGCGAATGCAACGGCACCCTCCATGAACTGCTTGCGGCCCGCGCCTGAGCCAACAGGGTTGTAGTTGATTGTGACGTCCGCGTTGTCGGTTTGGAATGCCGCAATCCACGCCGCCTGGGCCGCTTCCTGTGAGGAGGCGCCCGCACCACCATAGGTTCCGGAAATGCTTGAGGACGACTCCGCGGTATCAGTGGATCCGGCGGCCCCTGACTCTGGGGTAGAGGTCGAACCCTCATTTGCTGCGCAACCTGCAAGGGCAAGAGGGAGGGCAGCCGCGAGGGCCGCGATACGTAGAACGTTATTTCGTTTGCTCATGACTTCAGTTTGGCCACGTCGTGTGAACACGCCCTGTAGCAAATGTGAACTCCGCGTGAACACTGGGTGAAGACTTGTTGAAGCCTTGCGTGTGGGCTAGACCACAGGCTATAAGAGTTGTGCGGGGCCCCTACTATGGGGGTATGCAATCGCAGTCGATGGCGATGCTCATCGCCTTGGGGGTAGGCCTGGCACTGGCCTGTCTGGTGCTCCTCATACTAGTTAACAGGGGAAGGTTGACGTCCCGGTCCGCCCCGCGACCGGTCGATGAGTTGGATCCCACCACGGAGGCTCTCTTAGAGTCGATCCCGATGCCTGCAGTAGTCTTCGGCGAATCTCTGCGACAAACCTACGTGAATCCAGCTTTTGTGAGCAGTGAGGACCTGGTGCGGCGCGTTAGGCGTCAAGAGTGGTTCCAACGCGCTCTGATGACCGCGCTCCTGAGCGGGGAGGCCACGTCCCGACCCGCAAGTGCTGAGTATCCCGAGGACATTTACGTCATGGCGCTTCCAGGCAAGAAGACTGTCGCCATCGTCATTGACCAAACTGAGCGTTACAGAACAGCTGCGATGCGGGAGGATTTCATCGCAAATGCCAGCCACGAGCTCAACACTCCCGCGGCCGCCATCTCTCTCTTGGCCGAGGCGATTGTCAAGACTGCGAAGAAGGGCAGTACCACCGAAGTCTTCTCCAAGTCACTGGTTGAAGAGGCGGACAGGCTTACGTCACTGACCAGGGACATTGTCAGGCTCTCGGAGGTTCAAGAAGTCTCTTCGTCAACCGATGACGACCGCAACCTGCAGGTCTTCGATGCGGCACAGTCGGTCGAGTACGTGGTGGCCTCTCACCTTTCTCTAGCTGACCAGGTTGGAGTACAGATCGAGTATCTTCAGCCGATCTCTCCGGGTCCCTTCCTTGTCCAAGGCAACAAGCAGTGGTTTGAGGTTGCCGTTGGAAACCTGGTGGAGAACGCTATTCAGTACTCTCCGGCTGGCGCACCCATAAGTGTTTCGGTGGATGTGGCAGACGGCCTCGTCTCCGTTCATGTGGCAGACCAGGGTCCCGGCGTGGCTCATGAGTTGCAGGAGCAGATCTTCCAGCGTTTCTACCGGCTTGACTCCGCACGCACTCGCAAAGCAGGCGGAACGGGGCTGGGGCTTTCCATTGTTCGCAACACTGCACGCCACATGGGGGGCGATGCAACAGTTGTTTCCCAACCTGGGGAAGGGGCGACCTTTACCCTGTCGGTTCCAGCTACCGCAGAGCCGCTGACATGAAACTCGCCACTGCCCACTGTTGTGATTCGGAAGGAAGCTCGTGAGAAAACGCTTACTACTTGTTGAAGATGAGCCGGCAATCGCCCTGCCGCTCGCTTTTCTCCTTGAGGAGGAAGGATTCAAAGTCAAGACGGTCGGTGACGGGGTCGCTGCGCTCAAAGAGTTTGCTCGCAAGGAGCCGGACCTCATCCTTCTTGATGTCATGCTGCCCGAAATGTCGGGCGTAGAGGTGTGTCAGCGGATTCGTCTCACCTCAGAAGTACCCATCATCATGCTTACCGCGCGGGCCGCTGAGGTAGATAAGGTTGTCGGCCTTGAAGTTGGTGCGGACGACTACGTGACCAAGCCGTATTCATCACGGGAGCTCATCGCCAGGATCCGTTCCGTGATGCGCCGCTCGAAATCTTCGGTTGTGGACGCGATTACCGACGAGGACGAGGTGCTGACGGTGGGTGCTGTATCAATTGACTCGGGACGTCACCTGGTGAAGGTTAACGGGGACGAGGTTGACCTTCCACTTAAGGAGTTCCAGCTCTTGCGAGAACTGATGGCCAATGCGGGCCGCGTTGTCACCCGGGCGCACCTTCTTGACCAGGTGTGGGGGGCGGACTTCTTTGGTGATCAGCGCACGCTTGACGTACATGTCAAGCGCCTCCGCTCCCGCATAAGTCCAGGGGATGTTGAGCGTCGTCTCATCACGACAATCCGCGGTGTTGGGTATCGTTTTGAGGACGTGGATGATACGCGGATGAAGAGCCGGGAAGGCGCAGGACAATGACGATTGTTGAGGTTTGTGTTGACAGTGTCAAAGGCGTAAAGGTGGCCCGTGAGGGCGGAGGGGACCGCGTTGAGCTGTGCCACGAACTGTGGTGCGGCGGCCTCACCCCAAGTCTGGAGACCATAGAGTCGGCAATGGAATGTGCCCCCCGGCTAGGACTGCGGATCCTGGTTCGTGAGAACCCCACGTCGTTCTTCCTCACCTCCGCGCAAGCGGAAGAGCAAGCAAAGCTCATCGCCACGATCGCCGGCCGCTTTGATGGGTCGGGGGTTCCCCTGGGGTTCGTGGTTGGCGGATTGGCCCACGGTGAAGATGGCCCCCAGGTTGATGTGGAAGGCGCCAGACTTTGGCGCAAGGCAGCGCGGACGCACGACCTCGTCTTCCATCGCGCCTTTGACGAAACCGCGGACCACGCCGCGGCCCTGAGGATGCTGATCGACCTCGACTACAACGGCGTTCTCACGACCGGGGGAGGCGCCGGAGTAGCCGATATCGGCGGTCTTCGTGCGCTGCGGGAGCAGGCCGGGGACCACCTTGCCATTATTGGCTCAGGTGGGCTGCGTGCACACAACATCGGCTGGGTCGTTGAAGAAGCCCATTTGCGCGAAGTACATTTTCGAGCGCCCGGACCCGATGGGAGCGGAACTGATCCTGACGCAGTTCGGGACACCGTAAAAGCCGTTCGTGCCATACAATTGAGTGCTACGTAACATTCCTGGCACTAGGAGGATCCCATGTCTGAACGCTCATTCCGCCGCCCCGCATCCCTTGATCAAGCGGAGGCCGAAGCAATCGTCGGAGATGAGGACCCTGCGGCGGAATCAGAAATTGCGCACACCACCGCTTGGGCGCTACTCGGGGTTCCAAATGCTGACTTTGATGTGGCGGCCGTAGCCAAGCTCAGAGAGTCCGTGCGGGCTGAGGGTGTTGACATCATTGCGGCTGCCTGGTCGAAGTCGCCAGAGTTCACACTGCCCGGCGCGCTGTGGCGCATCTATTTGCTCTGGCAGTGGAGTCAGCTCAACCCCGAAATCCTTAATGACCGCTACCAGGAAGGTTTGGACGCCCTCGCTAGTAAAGGTGTGGACGTCCACGACCAGCCCCCGCTAGAAGAGATCATTCGCGGTGTCGAAGGTGTGCTGGCGGGCTACGCGAACGAGGACGATTTGGCGGCTGTCCTTGAAAGTGCCGCCCAGGCCATGCGTGTCATGGCTATGGGAGTACGCTTTGGACCTGAGTGGATCACGGAAGAAAACCACGTCCTCGCACACACCGTCACGCGGCGCCCCCAGGCGCTCCTTGACACGGCGCGGGAACTGGATGAGAGTGCCCAGCAGGCAGCAGCAGGGACACTCGACTGACCAAGCCGACGCCGCTAGAAACCCCCTTATACCGCCGTTGCAGAGGAAGAAATGACAGTGGACGATGCCCCGACCATTCAGGGCGATGAAGATGCATTAGAGGAAGCTGGCGACGCAGCGGACGCGGGAGCAGCAGGAGACGCCTTAGCCGAGGACGAGCAAGCGCGGCTTAAGCTTGAAACGGCCCGCGCCTCGGAGCTCTTCCTTCCCGCCGATAGTGACATTTTGGTTGGCGAAGAACATGAGGACGCGCAGTACGACCTCGACGAGGCATCACTCGTTGATGATGATTGGGATGATGCGGGAACACTGATCCCCACGGGCATGCCGGTCGACACTTCTGTCCCACTGGGCCTGGAACACCCGCTGCCAGACGGGCGCTTTGCGGATCGGGAACTGTCGTGGCTAGCGTTCAACCAGCGCGTCCTCGAACAATCCGAGGACGAATCAGTCCCACTACTTGAGAGACTGTGGTTTTCGGGGATCTTCTCTTCCAACCTTGACGAGTTCTACATGGTGCGGGTCGCGGGCCTGCAACGTCGTATCAATGCGGGCATTGCCCGCCCCGGCGCCTCGGGGCTGCCACCACGCGAGGTGCTTGAACACATTACCGCCCGCACGCGGGAGCTGGTGGAACGCCAAGCCGCCAGCTTTGTGGAAGAGTTCCGACCAGCCTTAGCCGAAGCGGGCATCCGCTTTTCGGAATGGGAAGCCCTGGACCAGACCACCCAGGACCGGCTCTCCTCCTACTTCAGACACCGCGTCTTCCCAGTGTTAACGCCGCTTGCGGTCGATCCGAGCCACCCTTTCCCCTACATCTCGGGTTTGTCACTGAACATTGCGGTGGTTCTGAAGAACCCCGTGTCCGGCAAGAGGCACTTTGCGCGTATCCGGGTTCCAGAGACTCTGCCGCGCCTCATCAACGTCGACACTGCGTTGCGTGAAGGGCGTGTGGAGCAGTACGTTCGACGCGATTCGGGTGCAACGTTCCTGACGATTGAACAGCTGATTGTCGCTCACCTCGACCACCTCTTCCCCGGCGTTGAAGTTCAGGAAGCATATACCTTCCGTGTCACGCGCAATGAGGATCTCGAGGTCGAAGAGGATGATGCAGAGAACCTTCTGACTGCGATGGAGGAAGAATTGCACAGGCGTCGCTTCGGCGCTGCAGTGCGCCTTGAGGTTGAAGAGGCGATGAGTTCCTTTGTCTTGAACTTCCTAACGGAGAAGTTGGAGGTACATGGAGAAGACGTCTTCAAACTGCCGCCTCCGCTGGACTTCACACTCTTCAACGAAGTTCACGACCTCGACCTGCCCGCGTTGAAGTACCTTCCGTTTGTTCCCGTCACTCCGGCTGGGCTTACAGAGGTTGAGTCTTCAAAGCCTCAAGATGTTTTCCGCACGCTGAGTCACCACGACGTGCTTCTTCACCACCCCTATGACTCATTTGCGACCTCCGTGCAGCACTTCATCAGCCAGGCGGCGCGGGACCCCCAGGTCTTAGCCATCAAGCAGACCCTGTATCGCACCTCGGGGGACTCCCCAATTGTCTCGTCCCTTATTGAGGCTGCCCGCAACAACAAGCAAGTTGTGGCAATTGTCGAGGTGAAGGCCCGCTTTGATGAAGAGGCAAACATCGAGTGGGCTCGAAAGTTAGAGAAGGCCGGCGTTCACGTGGTCTACGGCATGCTCGGTTTGAAGACCCACTGCAAACTGTCTCTGGTGGTTCGCCAAGAAGGTGACGTCCTCAAGCGCTACTGCCACGTGGGGACAGGAAACTACCACCCGGGTACAGCGCGCGGCTACGAGGACCTGGGACTGCTCACTTCTGACCCCGTTGTCACGCAGGACCTGACCAGGCTTTTCAACCAGCTTTCTGGCTACGCACCGAAGTCGACGTTCCGCAGGCTCTTAGTCGCACCGGTGTCGATCCGGTCAGGACTCCTTGAACGCATTGAGGAACAGGCTCGACGGAAGCAGGCGGGCGAGGACGCGTGGATTGGGATCAAGGTCAACTCAATCGTCGACGAACGGATCATTGATGCTCTGTACCGAGCGAGCCAGGCAGGGGTCCGCGTTGACATCGTTGTGCGTGGGATCTGCGGCCTCAAACCAGGTGTGAAGGGCCTTTCGGACAACATCAAGGTGAGGTCGATTCTGGGTCGCTTCTTAGAGCACTCGCGCATTTTTGCATTCGGTCCCCCCGGATCCGAAGAGGTGTGGATTGGCTCGGCCGACCTCATGCACCGCAACCTTGACCGGCGGGTTGAAGCGCTGGTGAGTATCGAAAACCGGGAGCATGCCGACTACCTTGCGGGGCTGGTGAGGACAGAGGCGTCGCCCTCGACCTCTGCTTGGAACCTGCGAAAGAGCGGGCGGTGGAACCGGCGGACTCACGACAAGTTCGGTGCACCATTGCGTGATATTCAAACAGAACTCATGCAGGAGGCATCTTCGAGGGTGGTGGGGCGGTAGGGTCTGCCCTCAGGCAGTGGGTAAAGTGGTCATATGGCAAGTCGCACATTGACCTTTCCTAAGGGTTTGGTTCGTTCCGCTGGAGCAGTCGTCTGGCGTCCAGTCCCCGGGGTTAAAGTTGTCCCGGGGCAGCCGGTGTCTCCCAGTGAACTAGAGTTCCTGATCGTTCATCGACCTCGGTATCGGGACTGGAGTTGGCCCAAGGGTAAAGCCGAACGGAATGAGACGGTGCCGGTCGCGGCCGCTCGGGAGGTTGAGGAAGAGACCGGATACGCGGTGATTCTTGGCGCTCCCCTTACGACGCAGCGCTATCGACTCGGCTCGGGACACCTCAAGGAAGTCCACTACTGGACTGGAACGATTCTTGAAAGCGGGCCCGCGCTTGCTGCGAGGACCCCGGTGAGACGAGCTCCAAAGAAGGAAATCGACATCGTTCAGTGGGTTGATCCCAGTCGGGCTCGGGCACTGCTTACCAGGCGTGGGGATCGCAGGTTGATGACAGAGGTCATCAATAGGGCTGGACGCGGTGAACTTGTTACCTCAACAACGATTCTTCTTCGCCATGCTAAGTCTGTTGATCGCGCGAAATGGCGTGGTGATGAGTCGCGTCGTCCGTTGACCAGACTGGGTGGTGCTCAGGCCCTCGACCTCGTGCCACTGCTGTCCGCGTTTGGGGTCAGGGTGGTTCACTCATCAACTTGGTTGCGATGCGTGCAGACGGTGGTCCCGTATGCGGCGGTTGCTGGCGCAAAGTTCAAGGCGGATGAGTTCTTGACGGAGGACGCCGTGAACCTGGACCCGGGCCCGTCAAGTGCCCTCGTTGAGGGGCTGCTGGGTAGGAAAAAGGGGGCGCGGGTTGTGAGCCTTCACCGGCCAGGATACGCGGCTCTGTTGGAGCCGATCAGAGATATCACACCGCGAAGGATGATGGCGTTGGTTGAGGCCCCGCGGAAGAACTTGAACCGCGCAGAGATGCTGGTGGTCCATGTTTCCCATGCGTCTTCTCCCCGGGTTATCGGGGTGGAGAGGCATGAGCCCTACACGAAGCTCGCCGTCAAGTAGCAGGCTCCTAGTCTTTACCTCCGGGCGTCCTCGAACGAAGACCTAACCGCCGTGTCCCCATATACCGCGGCGATACATGCGACGGTGGTGTCCCCGCTATCCCAGGCTCCTTCAGTTGGGAGCAGTGGGAAGAGGGTGAACACGGACGTCAGGGGGTCGGACCCAACAAACTCTTGAAATGCGTCCTGACAGGGCACTTCCGCTTCCTTCGTGAGCTGATCTACGCCCGGGTAGGGCCCCCCAACCGGTTCGTAAAGCCCGACGACCTGGCCACGGTGGGGAACTGTGCAGTCGACGACGTGCACCCCGCTAGTTCCCGTGGAGGGATCCCGTAAGCAGTCGCCCACGTCCAGGGTCTCGGCTGTAGTCGAACAACCGCCCACAACTAAGGGCGTCAACAGCGCCAACACAAAGGTTGCAAGGAGACGAGGACGGAATACCTGCATGGTTTTGAAGGAGTGCTTTACAGCGGGATTATCGCGTGGAACAAGAAGTACATGATGGCTGCGACCGCGGCAGCGGCCGGAAGAGTGAGGACCCACGCGACCATGATGTTCCCGGTTACGGACCAACGCACGGCGGAGAGCCTCTTGGTGGCACCGACACCAAGGATGGAAGCGGTGATCGTTTGGGTTGTGGAGATCGGAGCGTGCAATGCGTAGGCGGCGGTGTAGAGAACACCTGCGGCCACCGTCTCTGCCACGAATCCACGAGCAGGGTCGAGATCGATCATCTTCGACCCCAGGGTTTTCATGATCCTGTACCCGCCGGAGTAGGTGCCAAAGGAGATCGCCGTCGCAGCGGCGAGCTTGACCCAAAGTGGAATTGTCATCTCTCCGGTGGCTGCGTCGAAGATATTGTGGGTCTCACCGTATCCGCCAGCCAGTAGAGCCATGACGATGATGCCCATGGTCTTCTGTGCGTCCTGCAAACCGTGTCCGAGTGCCATCGCGGCGGCAGAGAACGTCTGAAGGATGCGGAAATGCGCCATGGTGCGGTGGTAGGGACGGTTCGCCAGCCACGCGAGAATCGCCTTCATGAAGAAGAATGCCAATACGAAACCGATAACCGGAGATGTGACCATCGGGATGATGACGTGGGTGAGAATCGAATCCCAGTGCACCTGCGTTGCAGATGCCAGGCCCGCACCCATCAGACCACCGATAAGTGCGTGAGAAGACGAGGAGGGCAGCCCGAGCCACCACGTTGTGTAGTTCCAGACCACAGCTCCGACAAGCGCGGCCATAACGATGATCAAGCCGGCTCGCTGCATGGAAGTGTCATCCGAAAGGGCGAATGCGTTGATATCGATAATCCCAGAACCAATAGTCTTAGCAACCTCGGTTCCAAGTAGAGCGCCGACCAGGTTCATGACGGCCGCCATGGCCAGTGCAGTCCTGGGCTTTAGTGCACGAGTCGAGACAGAAGTCGCGATTGCGTTGGCCGCGTCGTGAAACCCATTGGTGTAGTCGAACAGCAGTGCAATGCCGATGACCAGAACGACGAGGAATATGTTGAAGTCCACGGGTCAGGATTCCTTGACTGCGATCGTTTCAATTTCGTGTGCAAGGGACTCGAAGGCATCGGTGCACTTCTCAAGGATGAGGACGAGGTCCTTCAGCTTAATGATGGTCACAGGATCGAGCCCCGAATCAAAGAGGCTGGCAAGAGTGCGGCGGTAGACTTGGTCGCCCTGATTCTCAAGAATGTTGATTTCCAGCCAGAATGCCTTGAGGTTCTGGGGTTTCTTAAGCTTGGGCATAGCATCTGCCGTGAGCTTTGAACACTTACGCAAGACCGCGACTTGGCGTTCAATGAGGTCGTCAAAAGGAGTGGGGATCTCACCAATGTTGTAGAGAACGACCAAGTCTCCGGCCTCGTCCATCAGGTCGACGCAGTCGTCCAAGAGGTGGGCGACCTGGGACATGTCTTCACGATCGAATGGCGTCACGAAAGACTGGTTGATCTTCTGGATGAAGCTGTGATTGATCTCGTCAGCCTCATGCTCAATGTCATGTAAGCGGTCGCGCATCGTGGGGCGATCATCCGGATCTGCTGCAAGGATTTCCCGTAGAAGGGCAGAAGCGTCAACCAACTTCTCTCCTTGCTGCGCTAGAAGCGCAAAGAATGATGGACCGCGGTCCGATGTCAGTCCCATTTCAATCTCCGTTAACTGTTAATCAAGCAAATGTTCATGAACGACACCAGCCTATCTGCACAATTTCACCGCGGTGAACATGGTGTGAAACACGAGTACCAAGATCCGCTCGCAGAGGTGTGAGTCAGGCCACCTCAGGGACTTAACGACCATGCACGTTTACCTTCTATTTGCAATAATGGATGGGCAGAATACGAGGGGCCTACCCGCCCCTAAGCGAAGCCCTTTTATAGGAGGCAAGCAACATATGTCCGTGACTGAACAGGGTGTCCGTGCGGCCGCTCCGGCTAACACACCTGAAGATGTAATCGATTGGGTTACGAAGATCGCTGAGCTGACGAAGCCTGAGGCCGTTGAGTTCTCTGACGGCAGTGATGCTGAGTGGAAGCGACTGACCGACCTGATGGTTGAGAGTGGTACATTCACCCGTCTCAATGAAGAAAAGCGCCCCAACTCTTTCTTGGCACGTTCGCTGCCTTCAGATGTGGCACGCGTCGAGTCGCGTACCTTCATCTGCTCTGAGAAGGAAGAGGATGCAGGCCCCACTAACCACTGGGCAGATCCCAAGGAAATGAAGGCGATCCTTCACGACAAGTTCGACGGCTCCATGGCCGGTCGCACGATGTACGTGATCCCCTTCTCCATGGGTCCGGTAGGTGGCCCCATTTCACAGCTGGGCATCGAGATCACCGATTCGCCTTACGTTGTTACCAACATGCGCATCATGACCCGCATCGGCACTCCTGCCATGGATCTGATTGCTGAAGGTCAGGAATGGGTCCCGGCAGTTCACTCTGTGGGCGCACCGCTCGCTCCAGGCCAGGAAGATGTTCCGTGGCCTTGCAACGATGACAAGTACATCACCCACTTCCCTGAGACCAATGAGATCTGGTCTTACGGTTCGGGTTACGGAGGCAACGCCCTCCTCGGCAAGAAGTGCTACGCCCTGCGTATTGCTTCGACGATGGCCCGCGACAACGGCTGGATGGCCGAGCACATGCTGATTCTGGGCTTGACCCGCGAATCAGATGGTCGCAAGTTCTTCGTAACTGCAGCCTTCCCGTCGGCTTGTGGCAAGACGAACCTCGCCATGCTTGAGCCGACAATCCCCGGTTACAAGGTTGAGACAGTTGGTGACGACATCGCTTGGATGCGTCCCGGCCCAGATGGTCGTCTCTACGCCATCAACCCTGAAGCTGGCTTCTTCGGTGTCGCACCGGGTACGTCTTACGAGACCAACCCGATGGCAATGGAGTCCATGAAGGCAAACGCCATCTTCACGAACGTTGCACTGACCGATGATGGTGACGTGTGGTGGGAAGGTATGACGGACGAGGCTCCGGCGCACCTGATCGACTGGCACGGTAATGACTGGACGCCAGAATCGGATGCTCCATCGTCACACCCGAACAGCCGCTTCACCGCTCCCGCGTGGCAGTGCCCGATCATTTCTGATGACTGGGAAGCTCCGCAGGGTGTGCCGATTGATGCGATCCTCTTCGGTGGGCGTCGCGCGACCAACGTTCCGTTGGTGGCAGAGGCTTACGACCAGGATCACGGCGTTTACGTCGGTGCGACCGTAGCTTCCGAGGTCACCGCCGCCGCGACTGACGTCAAGGCTGGCTCGCTGCGTCACGATCCATTCGCCATGCTGCCCTTCTGTGGTTACAACATGGCCGATTACTGGGGCCACTGGGTAGAGATGGGTGAGAAGCTTGGTGACAAGTTCCCACAGGTCTACCAGGTCAACTGGTTCCGCAAGGACGACAACGGCAAGTTCATGTGGCCGGGCTATGGCGACAACGCTCGCGTTCTTGACTGGATCGTTCGTCGTTCCGCAGGTGAGGTCGACGCGATTGATGGTGTTACCGGTCGCTACCCGAAGTTCGAAGACTTCAACCTTGAGGGCTTGGATCTGACTGAGGACGACTGGAATGCTCTCTACGAGATCGATGCGGATGCTTGGACACTTGAAACCGATGACTCGGAGACCTACTTCGAGCAGTTCGGCGACAAGGTTCCGACGGCTGTTCGCGACCAGCTGACCAAGCTGCGTGAGCGTATTGCTGCCGCGAAGAACTAGGTAGTTTCCAAACTAGTCTGACTCGCTAAGAGTGGTGGGGCACCTGACTGAGGTCGGGTGCCCCATTCTTATGCCCGGGTGTCTTGCGATTCTGCCCGGGTGTCTTGCGATTCTGCCCGGGTGTCCTTTGCTGGCTCTTTGCAGAAGAGGCTGCGGGTATCCTTCTCGCCTCTACGACCGGTCACCGTTGCCGTCATTGCCCACCTCAAACCGCGAGATCGAGTAGTATCGACACATTACACTGTTATTGAACCCGAAACTGTCGATACTATTCGATCTCGCGGAGGCGGAGGAGGAGGAGGCGGAGGCGGAGGGTGAAGAAGGGGCGGCGGAGTCGGCTCGCTAAAGCCTAACCGGCAAGCTAGGCCCAACCGGGACTTCCTTCTGCCGCTTTCAGCCGCGTCTCGCGGTGTTCTCCCATGGCCTTCGCCGTTCCCTACGGCCTTCGCCGTCCCCCTCCACTTGCAAGGTTGCCGCTGTCACGTAGGGTTGCCGCTGTCACGTAAGGTGGCCTGTAAATTTGCGGCGGGTTCTAGCGGTGAGTGCAACACCCTGAGAATAGGAGGGTGAGTACGATGATTGGTTTTTCGGAGAGGTTGCTGCCGGAGGTAACGAACAGGATTTGGGCGTTACGTAAACAAGGACGTTCCGCTAAGGAGATTGGCCAGGTTGTGGGCTGGTCTGAGAGAGCAGTGCGGGGGTTCATTAGTGATCATGGGGGGATTGACCCTCGGAAGAAGACTCGTGCGAGGTCTTTGTCTTTTGAGGAACGTATTGAGATCCAGGCGTTGTGGAAGGCAAAGATGGGGATCCGAGCGATTGCCAGACAGTTGGATCGTTCCGCGTCAACGATTAGCCGGGAAATCAAACGGAATGGACACTTCCAGTGTGAACGATCAGCGACGCTGTCCTATAGTGCTACGCGCGCTCAGGTGGTTGCTTATGAGAGAGCCCGAAGACCAAAGCCCAGTAAACTTGCTACACAGCCTGAGTTACGCGCCTATGTTCAAGACCAGCTCACTTTGAGGCGATCTCCGGAACAAATTTGTGGGAGGTTGCGGCGGGATTTCCCAGACCGGCCGGAGATGCGAGTGTCACACGAAACGATTTACCAGTCGATTTATCTCTTGGCTCGAGGCGGTCTCAAACGTGACCTTGAAGTGCGGCTACGCACAGGTCGGAAGATTCGCCGTGCGAAACGTCGTAGTACTGAACGTGTGGGTCGTATCGCGAATATGGTCAATATTGTGGATCGTCCCGCCGAGGCTGATGATCGAGCCGTTCCTGGCCATTGGGAAGGGGACTTGATCATTGGTAAGGATGGGAAGAGTGCGATCGGGACCGTGGTTGAACGGCATTCAGGCTACCTGATCCTGGTATGGATGGATCCCACCAAGAATCGTGTCGAGGCACTCACTGACGGGCTGATCGCGAAAATGAAAGACCTCCCCGACGTGCTGCGTAAAACCCTGACCTGGGACCAGGGTAAAGAGATGAGTGCGCATCAACAGATCGCGATGGCTGCTGATCTCGACGTGTTCTTTTGTGACCCACACTCACCATGGCAAAGGCCCACCAATGAAAACACCAACGGGCTTCTCAGAGAATACTTCCCCAAGGGCACTGACCTGAGTATCCACAGTCAGGCTGACCTAGACTATGTAGAGTGGGAAATGAATGACCGACCACGGAAGCGGCTCGATTTCCTAAAGCCCGCCGAAGTGATTGAAGAAATCCTGTTGCACTGACCCCTAGAACCCGCCTGCAGAACAGAGGCAACCCTACGTGATAGCGGCAACCTTAGGCTGGAGTCCTCCGATGAATGCCCTCTAGGAGGCCAGATGCTGCTAGCTTCACTAACGTGGCAGGATTTTCCTGATATTTTGCCCAATATCACGCCACATCTGTGAAGTTAGCGAGATCTGGACGCTCAGGACCAGTGGAAGAACTCATGCGGGACGATTTATCTGCACTGTGGGAAGCTTGGGGTGAGATGCAGGCCGATCGTTGGGAATGAAATGGCAGAAGAAAGCTGGGGCCCTGGGAGTACAGAGGACGCTGGGATCGGTGAGACTGCTGGTGCTGGTGGGGCCGATGGGGTTCTTAGTGTGAATGGCTACTCTGGGACCAGTGAGACTGCTGGTGCTGGTGGGGCCGATGGGGCCCGTGAGGTTCCCGAGGTTGGCCGGGATGGGCGAGCCCAAGAGGGTGGCCGGGCCGGTGGGACTCCCGAGGGTGGCCGGGCTCCCGAAAGTGGCGCGTCTGGCGGGGGCCCCGTTGCACCCAGCCCGCACCTCACTGAAGCAGAGTTGGCCCGCAGCGGTGAGTTGCTCAACAAGATCCAGGCGCTTTACGGCGAGCGCGTAGTGGGCCAAGCCGACCTACGCCAGTCACTCCTAGCAGCCCTGATGGCCAGGGGACACGTTCTAATCGAATCTGTGCCTGGTCTGGCCAAAACCACTGCGGCCCAAACGTTGGCAAGTGCCGTATCCGGTTCCTTCCGCCGCATCCAATGCACCCCTGACCTGATGCCCTCTGACATTGTCGGCACCCAGATCTACAACCAACAAGAGGGCACCTTCATCACGCAGCTGGGCCCCGTCCACGCGAACTTTGTGTTGCTCGATGAGATCAACCGCTCCTCTGCCAAGACTCAGTCGGCAATGCTTGAAGCGATGCAAGAAGGACAGACCACGATCGGTGGGGAGAACCACCGCCTCCCCCAGCCCTTCATGGTGATGGCAACCCAGAATCCCATTGAAGAGGAAGGCACCTACGTTCTTCCTGAGGCGCAGATGGATCGCTTCCTCATGAAAGTCGTGATTTCTTACCCCAGCGCCAGTGAAGAAGCCCAAGTTCTAGAGATGATTGACGCTGGAGCCTTCAACAGGCCGAGTGTGGCAACCCCGATCTCTTTGGCCGAGCTAGAAGAGCTCCAGACCTACACGTCCCGGGCTTACGTCCATCCCGCGATCAAGGCCTACATCGTCGACGTCATCAACACTACGCGAGGTGGCGGCCCCAATCCGCTGCCCGGCCTCGACAAACACCTGCGGATGGGCGCGTCTCCCCGTGGGGGCATCGCCCTGATGAAAGTTGCCCAGGCACACGCACTGATGAGCGGACGCAACTATGTGGTCCCCGATGACGTCAAGGCTATGCGCCACTCTGTTCTTCGCCACCGACTAGTGCGGACTTGGGACGCTGTTGCCGACGGGGTTTCCGTGACAGGCCTTGTCGACGCGGCCTTCAACGTGGTTCCAGTTCCATAGATCCCATGTCGTCACCTCGCCTACAGGACTACTCCCGACTGGTTGCCTACCCGGTCCAGAAGAAGCTGCTCTCTCTTCTGGACGGGTACCACCGTGGTGAGGGAGCGGGCAGCAGCCACGAGTTTCTCGACATGGCGGAGTATAGATACGGCGACGATATTTCCGACATCGATTGGAAGGGGACAGCCCGCAGAGGTCAACCCGTGGTGAAGAGGTTTGAGTCAACCGCGGTCCTCTCCGTGATTGTAGCTTCCGACACCGGGTCATCCATGGCTGCTTTGGCCGAGGACGGAAACGCCAAGAATGTCGTTGCCGCAGAAATTGTGAGGGCCCTATCTTGGCTGGTGTCGGCGCACGGGGACCTACTCGGACTAGTTGCCGGGAACGCCAGTGGCGTCCGCTCCATGCCTGCTCGCGCCGGCGTGGGTCACGCGGAAACTCTGTTGAGGGTTGCAGCATCTGCCACGGTTTCTTCTGCGCCATCAGACCTGTCATCACTGTTGCGTCACGTCGAGTTGGGCAGGCGCCGATCCCTGGTTTTCGTCATTAGTGACGATAGCCAGATCAGTGATGTAACGGCCGCCCTCCTGGGGCGGCTCACATCGCGCCACCTAGTGGGGCTCTTCTTGATTGAAGACCTTGATCCCACACGCCCCGGCGGCGCAAAGTTGGATGCCAAAGCGCGTGCTAAGCAAGACCCCTCAGAGTTGGTGGACGTCACGGCAGGCCCGCTTCCCACATTTGTTGAAGGCAACCAGGTGATTGAAGCCCAGTGGAGGATGTTCCGCAAGATCCGCCGCCAAGAGGTCGACCGCAGGCTGGAGGCGCTCCCGCTGACATATCGGCGTGTCGGTGGAATGGGGGACGTGTTGCCCGCACTGGTAGACGTTGTTGGAGGGGGGAATCGTGCAGCCTGAGCTTCGCGAACCCCTGGTCTACTCCAACTGGGTGTGGGTGCTGGGCGCGATAATTATCGTTGTTGCGGTCGTGTGGAGCGTGACACTCCTGCTCGTCTACCGCGGCTCGAAGGTAGAGAAGCAGAGTTCCGTAAAGACCTTGGGTCAACTGCAACGCGGCCGCTACAACCGCCACATTGCGGAGGTGCGAGAGGGGTTTGCAGGGGGTCAAATGACGGCAAGAGACGCCCATTTCGCGCTTGCCTCCCTGATTCGTGCCGCGGCAACGGAGAAGACCGGCCTCAATATCGAGTCCCAAACTTCACTGGAGGTCGCTCAGAACCTGCCGATGTGGCCGTTGCTGACGGAGGCATTGCAGTGGTGTGAGAATGAGACTTTCCCGCCCGAGGGCGCAACTGCGATGGTCCAGCGCGGGGCAGAGCTTGCGAGCGAGGTGGTGAACAGATGAAGTACCCCTGGCTGTTCGCCCTCGTCCTCTTTGTTTTCATACTGACAGCGGGGCTGGCCTGGTGGACTGCGCGAGGCCGAGGATGGGGTCCCGTCACCTGGGTCGCCAACACGGCTGCGATGCGCAGACTGCCCGCGTTCCAAAAGGAACGCTCGAGGTCGCGGTGGACTATGGCGGGTGCTACGGCTGCGCTTGCGGTAATGATCGGGGCCGTTTCCGTATCTGCTGGGCTGCCCGTCGAGCGCAGGGTTGAGCATCCCAAGTTGGCGAGCCGTGACATCGTTCTCTGCTTGGACGCATCCGGGTCTATGCTGCCGTACGACGGGCAGATCCTCCGCAGCTTCCAAGAAATGGTGGAGAGTTTCGAGGGCGAGCGACTGGCGCTGCAACTGTGGAGTGCGCAAACCATCACCCGTTTCCCCCTCACTGATGACTATGAGTTGGTCTCTTCGGTCTTAGGAGAGGCCGCAGGAGTCATCGATCGTGGCTACCTGGGTCCCGAAGGTGAGTACGTTCTGGTCACCCCGGAGCTTTCGTCCTACCTGGAGGGCATTGACGCTCCGGATGGCCAGGAGATCGCTTCCCTGGTGGGTGACGGGCTGGCCACCTGTGTTATGGGCTTTGACAATATGGATTCTGAGCGTTCGCGCACCATTTTGCTGGCTACAGATAACGAAGTGATGGGGGAGCAAATCTACACGCTCGCCGAAGCGGTTGAGACGGCAACTAAGGCCGACATTGACATCATTGCTCTCTACCCTGCGGTTGGTGGTGTCTTGACTGCGGAGGGCGAGCAGCTCCGCAGCGTCGTTGAGGGTGCTGGTGGCGAGTTTTATGACGCGTCTGACCCGGGCGCAATCGCCCAGATCGTCGCAAAGATTGAGGCTGAGCAGCTCGCCGACTTGGAAGGCGAGATCAAGACAGTCGAGACGACTGTGCCACGCACCGCCCTCGTATGGACCGCCTGGGGACTACTAGCTTTCCTAGCGGTAGCGGTGGTGAGGCGGTCATGACGTTTCAGCCGTTGCTCAGCCCAGTTGTTCTGGGACTGTTCCTTGTCGTCGGTCTAGCCTTGGTGACCTGGGCATTTGTTCGAGGACGGCGGAGCACCAGAGGCAGCCGCGGTCTACTCACTCTGCTCCGTAGGGGTGGGATGGTCCTGCTCCTTGGGCTGGCTTTTTCGGGACCCGCGATTGCAGTGGAGCAAGAAGATGTGGTCTCGAACGTTGAAATAATCTTTGCTGTTGATCGGACGGGATCAATGGCCGCCGAGGACGGTCCCGATGGTGCCCCAAGACTCGAGGCTGTCCGCAGGGACATCCGGACGTTGGTGGAGGCGTCCTCGTCCGCACGTTTTGCGGTGGTGACGTGGGATTCCTCAACGCGCGTTGAACTGCCTGTCACCACGGACAGCTCAGCTGTGGTCAACTTTGCGGACAATCTTCACCAGGAGGTTTCGGAGTTCTCCACAGGGTCGTCATTGGAGAGGCCGACAGCGGTTGTGCATGACCTTCTGCAAGGGGCGGCGGAAGCGCGCCCCCAGAACCTGCGCTACCTAGTGGTGTTCTCAGACGGGGAGGCAACCGATGGCATGATGCCGTCAGAGACGTCCGAGGCCGGTGCCTGGAGCGAAGTGTTTGACCTGGTTGATGGTGGAGCCGTCCTCGGGTATGGCACCGCGGAGGGCGGACCGATGCGGATCTACGGCGTGGGTGGCACAGGCGCGACGGATGAGTACATGACCGACGACGGTGGGCAGACCGCGATCTCTTCGATTGATGAGGCGTCCCTCCAAACACTCGCTAGCGAGTTGGGAATGCCCCTGCTGCTCAACCCAACGGAGGTGCAACTGCAGGCACTCGGAGGGGAGTTCATGGATGGTGCAAACACGGTGATTGAGGGTCGTCCCACCGTCTTTACCTACTCGTATCTGACGTGGATCCCGGCACTGGGACTTGCGCTTCTGGTTTGCTGGGAGATTGTCGTCTTCACCAGGGCCGCGGTGAGGTTACGGAGGACGCGTGCGCTATAGCGATTCCTACCGCCGCAAGCCGACTCCCGGAGCGGGTCAGCAGGGGAGCCCCGCGCCGCACTATGGGACATTCAACGGCTCCGCTCCAGAGGTGGGGCAACCGTTCGGTGCCATCACCCTGCCCGCGCCGCCTCCGAGCGTAAGAAACCGCCGCATCCTGCATTTACTGTGGTGGACACTCCCCTTAGCGATCGTCTTCCTGGTCGCGGGCACGGCGCTGATCGGGCTGTGGTTGTGGAGCTCCTCAACGAGTCACGCTGTGGAACGCGAAGATTGGTCTCAAGCCCGGGTTGCCTACGAGCAGCAAACTTCGGTGACAAGTCATTTCCCACAGACCTGGTTGGGTCAGTACAACCTGGGGACAGCCCTGGTCCACGAAGGTGATGTTGAAGGTGGATTGACCCTGCTCAAGGATGCGTTCGAGGGCGTCCCCAAAGCGACGGTTCAAGAGGACGGGAGCATCGGCGCCTTCTCATACGAGTGCTCTGTGAGATTCAACCTCTCAGCAGCGGTAGAGATGCAGGGTGATGCGGCAGTATCCGCCGGGGATGACTCGGGCGCCCTCGAACTTTACGAAACTGCTTTGGGATGGGTGGCGCCCTGCCAGGTGCAGGAACCAGCCGGGGATCCCTCGGAGGATGACTCTTCCGGCGGTGGCGAATCGGACGAGGGCGACCAGGGAGAGCAGAACCAACAGGTTGACCCGGAGATGGATGAGGCGACAGGCGAAGCGGGGGATAGGCTCCGCGAAAAGATCGGTGAACTCACGGCGGATGATGCGAGTGAGGGGCCAGGTGACGCAGAAGAGACTCCGGGTGAATCTTCGGATGGTTCGGGGCAGACAAACGAAGATACCGGAGAGACTCCGGAAGAGCGCGAGCGCCGTGAGGATTTGGAACAGAAGAATCAGGACCAAAGTGAGCGTCTGCGTGAGAGCCAGGAGTCACGCAACCGCGACCCTGGCACCGGCGGGTGGTGACCACGCGACTGAGTCCTACATCACGAGGGCTGCGTTGCATTATCTGGACGAACTGCGCGGATCGTGTGGCAAGGGCGTTTAATTGGCGTCGCCTGCGCATAGTGGGCCCGCTACCCGGCGGGAAATATGGAGAGGAATGAGTATGCATCCGCAAGTTGAACGGACACTCGAAGAAGTGCGTCGTCGTAACCCTGGCGAACCGGAGTTCCAGCAGGCAGTTGTCGAGGTGCTCAGCAGTATTTCCCTGGCGGTTGAGAGGGATCCTTCCCTGGCTGACCACTCGCTCCTTGAGCGCCTTGTCGAGCCAGAGCGACAAATCCTCTTCCGGGTTCCGTGGGTGGATGATTCGGGTACCGTGCAGGTCAACCGTGGATATCGCGTCGAGTTCAACTCGGCTCTGGGTCCCTACAAGGGAGGCTTGAGGTTTCACCAGTCGGTGAACCGTAACATCATCAAGTTCCTGGGGTTTGAGCAAATCTTTAAGAATGCCCTGACGGGGCAGAGCATAGGCGGCGGCAAAGGTGGGTCTGACTTCGATCCGCACGGTAAGTCAGACTGGGAAGTAATGAATTTCTGTCAGGCATTCATGACCGAACTTGCCCGGCACATTGGTGACAAGACGGACGTGCCAGCGGGAGATGTTGGCGTGGGTGAGCGTGAAATTGGCTTCCTGTTTGGTCAGTACCGCAGGCTGAAGAACCGTTGGGAGACCGGTGTGATCACCGGCAAGGGCCTCGATTGGGGTGGCTCGCAGGCCCGCCGCGAGGCAACCGGATACGGCGTAGTTTTCTTTGCAAGGGACATGCTCCGCAACCGTGGGGATGATCTGGAGGGTCGCGTTGTCACCGTGTCAGGTTCTGGCAACGTTGCTATATACGCCATTGAGAAGGCTCTTCAGTTTGGCGCTAAGCCCGTGACTTTCTCAGACTCTTCCGGGTGGGTGTACGATCCCGAAGGCGTTGATATTGAGCTCCTTAAGGAAATCAAGGAGAAGCGCCGTGGGCGCGCTTCAGACTATGTGGCGGAGCGCCCCAGTGCCAAGTTCCACGCTGAGGGGCGACCCTGGTCAGTGCCCTGCGACATCGCTCTGCCCTGCGCCACTCAGAATGAGTTGAATGAGGAAGATGCGAAGCAGCTGGCAAGGAATGGCTGCGTGATCGTGGCCGAGGGCGCAAACATGCCTAGCACTCCCGAGGCAATCCACATTTTTGCCGACGCGGGTATCCTCTTCGCCCCTGGTAAAGCGGCGAATGCCGGCGGTGTTGCGGTCTCTTCTCTGGAGATGGAGCAGAATGCGGCACGCGCACGATGGACTTTCGGAGAGGTCGAAGGTCAGCTGGCCGTCATCATGAGCAACATTCACCGCAGTTGTCTTGAGACTGCAGAAGAGTATGGAAAGCCAGGGGACTACGTCGTCGGCGCTAACATTCGTGCGTTCCTGCGAGTTTCGGATGCGATGCACGCCCAGGGGGTCTTCTAGCCCAATGGCGCTGCGCCGAATTCGTGATGAGGACGGTACCGCTGCGTGGGACCGTTGGCTTACTGAAACAGCCAGCGGTCTGCGCCCGGATCGGGAGGCTACGGCGCTAGCCGTCCGCTACACGTTGCAGAAGATTGCTGATGTTGCCCCCGGGGCATCGGTCGAGGTCCGCGTGGTACCGTTCGGTGCCACACAGATCATTGCCGGCGCCACGCATCGTCGAGGTACACCACCAGCGGTCGTTGAGATGGGTGCGACCACGTGGTTGATGCTGGTCTCAGGGCTCCAGTCGTGGGCCGACGCCCTAGACTCAGGACGCGTGGATGCATCGGGGGCGAGAGCCGATCTAGGTGACCTGTTGCCGCTGTCAGGAACTAGCTAACTTCCTCGGAGCGGTTGCTTGGCTAGGCCTGGACGGAGTCCCCGTCTTGGGAATCAGGGTTCTTTGAGTCGATCAAATACTTCGCCGTCATTGTGTGGCCAACGTGCTGAAAGGCTGTCACTAGTACCGCGGAGATTGCCGCGTAAGCAAGTAGCTGGCCTAGGCGGCTTCCCTCATCTTCCGAGGGCGGTTTGTTGCCAGTGGTTGTCTCCCAAACAAATGCTGCTAGCTTTGGGGCCACGAATGAGGAAATGGCCATCGCGGCGATGCCTGCGATCCTTGCCTGGAGGTTCATCTATTCTCTACCTTCTATGCTGTGTGGACCACGCGCGACCCGGTGCGCGCCGTGGCGCTATCTCCTATCGTAAAGGGTAATCTCGAAGCGTGAATCATCAGAGCAGTGTTTCGAGGGCGATCATGCAGCGGAGGAGTTGGAAGCGGGCAGTAGCGACATTGCTGCTCGGAAGTAGCGTCGTTGCGCTCTCCGCGTGCACGGCAAGCCTTCCGACCAATGTTGCATTGACCTGGGGTGGCAGCGCGCAGAGCGGGGAGGTTGCGGAAGTAGTGACCATCGCAGTGCCGCAGGGTGAAGAGTGGTCGCTTGCGGGACTCGAAGCGCTGTCGGGCGTATCCGGTGTGGCCTATCGCCAGGTTGTTGTGGATGCCACGCTCTTGGGCGAGGTCGAGGGCGGTGCACCGCTGGCTTTAGTTGATGTCCTGGTTGGAAGTGACCCGCTGTGGCTTGAGAGCAGTGGCGTCAAGGGTGTCCTGACGGCAGATTCTGTGCAGATAGAAGGCGGCGTTGATTCGGTACTCTACGGGCATGACGCGGCTTGCGTACTCGCAAATCGCACTTGGTTCTCGGCCAACAACATTACGATGCCGAGTCAGTTGTCGGACCTCACCGCCAAGGAAAAGTACAGTGTGGCCGCGACAGCTGACCCACTGACATCTCCCTCAGCACTGGCCCTCCTTCCCCGTTGGGCAGCGGATTGGGAAGCATTTGAGGGCTTCTCTACCGGGTCAGCAGCGCAGCAGTCTGGGGCGCAAAGTGGGGCCAACGAGGAAGCTGCCACTGGGAGTTCAGCCGCCGGCATTGCGGGTTCTGTCCTAGTGCCACTTCGGCATCCTAATAATCTTGGTACCGACACACAGTTCAAAGTGCTCCCAGATTCGTGTGTGCGGCGCGAGGTTAGTGCTGTTACTGTCGCAACAGCGGCCGATCGGGTTGCCCTTGCAGAGGACTTCATAGACCTGCTGACTTCTCCCCAAGGACAGCGGATCCTTGCAGAGTACGCCCTCGCATACCCTCTGGACACCTCCATCGCTATCACCGGTGCGGTGTCGTGGGCAGACATCCAGGCCGCCTATCCAGATGAGACGGTTCTGGAGGGGGTCAAGGAGTGGGTCGAGACCTTCTAGGTACCCTCGGCTCAGCCACCGAGTAAGGAGGGGTCGACAGAGCACTCCGCGCCAACTCGCAGGGGGCTGATCGCTCCCGCGTCGCGAAGCTCTGCCAGTGTGGAAGTTACCCGGTTGTGGACGCGCCAGGGGTCGATGGTGTTCAGGTAGATCCGCGAACCGCCCTCGAACCCCGCCATGGTAGACACCCGCCATTTCAGCAGAATGCGCCACCGCATTGGGATGCTCACGGAGGGTGGGCGGTAGTACCACTCTTCGTTCGTTGGGATCTTTACGCCCGTCGCAGCGTGCACTGCGTGAAGCATGTCGGAGATGCCCCGTAGTTGCTCCGGGCTCGCTTCCCACGGATTGTAGGGTGCTCCGGTGGGCCACACGGCGACCGTCGGGTAGCGATGCCCGAATCCAGCGAGGGCGATCGCGTGGTCATTCTGAGCAATGACCAGTTTCCTTGTCGTTGCGACCCGGAGGATCTCCTGGTAAATGGCGGGGTTCTTCCGCAGCCGTTCCAGCTCGGATTGTGACTGGACTGATAACTGGTCGATCGCCACAAGTTGCTTGTGGAGGTGGTCAAAAGAGGCGCCAGCTGGCTTGAGCCAGTTCTGGAACGCGACTACGTAGCGAACAGCCGGGTCCAAGTGGTAGAGGTTGTCCATTGCCTTCACGGTGAGACGAATGTACTGTTCGTGCTCATCCGGCGTCAGGGTTCCGGACCCTGCCAGCTGGTCAGTTTGCGTTGCGCCGTAGGTGTAGTGGCGGCGGGGGATGACGAGGTCGTGTCCGCCGGAGAAAAACCCATTGGCTTGCTGGAGCTTGTCCGAATCACTCAGTGCGTCACATTCGTCTTCCGTCATACCTGAGGCCAGCATGCGGTCGTGAACCAGCCGCATCACGTGATCGTAGCCTGCATCCGAGGCCAGGTACTCGGCCATTCGACGGTGCTGGGCTTCAGTCGGGACGTGTCCGTGATTGAGGTGCCAGTAGTTATAGGAGACGATTTCAAAGAGGTTGGGGATTCTCCGGAAATCTGCCACAGTATCGAAGAGCTGGTCCGCGCCTAGGTCACTGAGGTATTTCCACTGGCTGTCACCGACTCGGACCAAACGCTCCTTCTCCGGGGGTGTCTCAAGATAGCGCTTCTCGCAAAACGGGCAGAATGCACCGTTTTGGTGGGGGTTGATCGCACGGGGTTCTGGCAGCGCAGAGGGAATAGGTCGATCCCCTCTGCCTGGGACAGTCCAGACTTCAGTTCCTGAAAGAAGGTTGGTCTGCTTTACCGTGCCATCGGCCATACGAACAATGGCTTCATCGCGATACGTCGCCGGTAACGTCATCTCTCAACCCTAGCTCGAGTAGCCCGACATTGGGGGTTGGCTCGGGCCGTGCTATGCGTTTGCCGATTTGCCTTCCACCCAGCCGCGCGCCTGCTCCGAGAGGCTAGCAAGCATTCCCACAACCTCTTGGGCTTTGTTTGCAGGAACGAAGAAGTGGTCGTGGTGGAACCCCGCTACCACATTGCACGCAATTCCCCGCGAAGCGATGGTCTGCGAAATAGTGGCGGTCAAACCCACAGCACCCAGATCAGTCACCGCACACGGTGTGATGCGTGCAAATAGTTTGTCGCTGGCCAGGCCGTATTCGAGGGCATCGGCCGCCTTGACGATCAGTGTCAGCCCCTCGGCCTCCCGAATCACTGCAAAAGGTTCTAGCCCGGGGGGAACCGTGTCTGTTGATACGAACACGTAATTGCCTTCAACCTGCGCGTCAAGCGCGGCAAGGGTTTCATCAAGTGAATGCAGTGACTCCATGGCAGGAAAGTCTAGTTCGACCGCCGCTACCGCCTCTGGCCGTCTCACAGAGAGACCCAGTGGGGAAACTAACCCCGAATACCCTGTGCAGAGTAGAAGTAATCTGCAGGCAGTTGTGTGTCTCCAAACAACTGGGACACCGTGACCAGCGTAAACCCGCGCTCAAGCAGTCCGTCTGCAACTGCTCCAGCGGCCGCCACAGTCTCTTCGTGGATGTCGTGCATGAGGACGATTCCATCGGGTGTCGCATCCCAAACAGACTGCGCCACGATTGAGTCGTATCCAGGCTTCTGCCAGTCATTAGTGTCCACAGACCAGAGGATTGCTGGCAGGCCACCCGCGGCCAGCGTGCGTGAGTTCAGGTCTCCGTAGGGTGGGCGCAACATAGGCACAGGAGCTCCGGTTACCGCAGTGATGGCGGCGGTTGTGTCGTTCACCTGTGCGGCGACGGAGGCATCATCCAGGGTTGTGAACGCGGGGTGGCTCCAAGAGTGGTTGCCAATTTCGTTGCCCTCGTCGTAGGCCCGCTTCAAGATATCTTCTTGGCCAGCTATGTTCTGTCCAAGGACGAAGAAGGTAGCGGCCGCATATGGGCGAGCAGCGTAGACGTCGAGGACCTGGGGCGTGAGGTATGAGGGCCCATCATCGTAAGTAACGGCAACGCAGGGAACCAGGTCGCAGTCGACGTATTCACGCCCGGAAGGGACTGCGGCGGGACCGGCCCAGGGGAGGGCCTCCGCCATCGAGTTTGAGATGCCAGCTCCGAGAGGTGTAAGAATCTCCTCTGCTCGGGCGGCTGGGATCTTCAGGGTCGTGGGGAGTATTTCCACCTTGGGGTCGCCTGCCGCCAGGAAGGCTATGAAGTCTTGATCGACGGTGACAAGGATATCGCCCCTGACTTGGACCACCTGGGGCTTTTTTGTCGTGTTTGGTTTGTGTTTGTGCTGGTCGTGGCTGGTTTGGTTGGTGGTTTGGGGACACTAAGGGGTGTTGTTTTATGATGGGGTATGCCCCCTAAACTGCGTAAAGTTCCTACCGCGTCGGGAGCGACCGCGGTGCAGATCGTGGTCAAGGAATCTGGGCGGGTGCGGGTGTTGGAGCATCTGGGGTCTGCTCACAGCCCCGGTGAACTGGCGGCACTAATGCAGGTAGGTCGGGAGCGGTTGCATCCGGGTCAAGCGGAACTGGATTTAGGGTTAGACCCCACAGTGCGTGGTGGGGCGGTTGTGCAGTCTCAGTCATCACGCTTGTTGGTTGAGGTTATCCGAACTGCTTGGGATGCTCTGGGGTTTGATGTAATCGCAGATGAGGGGTTCTTTCAACTGGTCCTGGCCCGTTTGGTGGAGCCAACTTCAATGGTTGATAGTCGCCGCGTGTTGGAAGAACTGGGGGTCACCCCAGTGCATTACTCAACCTTCAAACGAGCCTTGACGCGGGCTGGGAAGCGTGATTACCGGGGCCAAATCGCTACAGCCTGCTTTGAGCACTCCGCAGTTACGAGTGGCCTGTCCTTGCTGCTTTACGACGTGACCACCTTGTATTTTGAGGCTGAGAAGGAGGATGACTACCGCAAGGTCGGGTTCTCCAAAGAACGCCGGGTTGATCCCCAAATCGTGGTGGGCTTACTGGTGGATCGGGCGGGTTTCCCTTTAGAGATTCACTGTTTTGCTGGTAACAAACCCGAAACCCAAACCATCCTTCCAGTCGTGAAGGCCTTCGCTGACCGTAATAACGTGGTTGACATGGTGGTGGTAGCAGACGCAGGAATGCTGTCAGCCACCAATCTGGATGCCATCGAGGAAGCCGGGTTGCGGTTCATTGTGGGATCGCGGATGACTAAAGCACCCCAGGACCTGGCGGGCCACTTCCACTGGCACGGCAGTGACGCTACCGATGGTCAAATCGTTGACACCACCACCCTCAAACGGGGCAAGCCTCGCGCTGACCCGGAGGGCAGTGTTCCTCTCACCCAGCCAGTGTGGGACCCAAACAATGCGGCCCACGCCAGGTCGTGGCGCACAGTGTGGCAACACCGCCACAAACGCGCAGTAAGGGACCGTCACACTCTCCAGAAGCAGCGTGAACGAGCCGAAACGATTATCAGCGGTGAAAGGCCCGGTAAAGCGGCCAGGTTTGTGAAAACCAGTGGCACCAAACGTGTTTTTGACCAAGCCACTTTTGAGCGGGCCCTCCTGCTTGCCGGGTGGAAAGGCTACATCACTAACATCCCTAAAACCGTGATGGACGCCCAAGAGATCGTGGGGTCTTACCACGAGTTGTGGCATGTGGAGCAGTCGTTCCGCATGAGTAAAACCGACCTGCAGGCTCGCCCTATCTTCCACCGTGAGCGAGATGCTGTTGAAGCCCATTTGACCGTGGTCTTCACTGCCCTAGCCATCAACCGCTACCTCTACGCAGCAACCGGGACCACCTTGAAAAAACTGGTACAAACCCTACGGCCCCTACGAGACGTCACCATTCAGATCAGCGGCCAACAAATCACCGCCACCCCCAAAATCAGTACCCAAACACAAAAACTACTCAACAACCTCGGAAACAGGAAGGGACACTAAAGAGGTCCAAGTCAGGTCAAGCGCGGCAAGGGTTTCATCAAGTGAATGCAGTGACTCCATGGCAGGAAAGTCTAGTTCGACCGCCGCTACCGCCTCTGGCCGTCTCACAGAGAGACCCAGTGGGGAAACTAACCCCGAATACCCTGTGCAGAGTAGAAGTAATCTGCAGGCAGTTGTGTGTCTCCAAACAACTGGGACACCGTGACCAGCGTAAACCCGCGCTCAAGCAGTCCGTCTGCAACTGCTCCAGCGGCCGCCACAGTCTCTTCGTGGATGTCGTGCATGAGGACGATTCCATCGGGTGTCGCATCCCAAACAGACTGCGCCACGATTGAGTCGTATCCAGGCTTCTGCCAGTCATTAGTGTCCACAGACCAGAGGATTGCTGGCAGGCCACCCGCGGCCAGCGTGCGTGAGTTCAGGTCTCCGTAGGGTGGGCGCAACATAGGCACAGGAGCTCCGGTTACCGCAGTGATGGCGGCGGTTGTGTCGTTCACCTGTGCGGCGACGGAGGCATCATCCAGGGTTGTGAACGCGGGGTGGCTCCAAGAGTGGTTGCCAATTTCGTTGCCCTCGTCGTAGGCCCGCTTCAAGATATCTTCTTGGCCAGCTATGTTCTGTCCAAGGACGAAGAAGGTAGCGGCCGCATATGGGCGAGCAGCGTAGACGTCGAGGACCTGGGGCGTGAGGTATGAGGGCCCATCATCGTAAGTAACGGCAACGCAGGGAACCAGGTCGCAGTCGACGTATTCACGCCCGGAAGGGACTGCGGCGGGACCGGCCCAGGGGAGGGCCTCCGCCATCGAGTTTGAGATGCCAGCTCCGAGAGGTGTAAGAATCTCCTCTGCTCGGGCGGCTGGGATCTTCAGGGTCGTGGGGAGTATTTCCACCTTGGGGTCGCCTGCCGCCAGGAAGGCTATGAAGTCTTGATCGACGGTGACAAGGATATCGCCGTTCGTATCGAAGCCAACATTGGACAGCGATTGCCCCAGGTCTCCAAGGGTTGCAGCGTCGGGAGGCAGCACCTCGCCGCCACTCATGGGGCGTTCAATCTTTGCCAGGTCCGTGAGAGCATCGTAAAGAGTCGGCAGCGCCTCGGGTTTAATGAGATCCCGACCGCGCGCGACCTCGCCAGTCTCCGTGTTCGTGTAGATGATCTCCACAAAGTCGCTGGCAACCTCTGTGGCAGTGCCGCGGACGAAACGCAACTTTTGCCCATAGTTTGTCCCGGAAGCCAAGATCGTATCGCAAGCCACGGTAAGTTCCACGTCGCTACCAGCTGGAAGCGAGAGGCGTGGGTCGTCAAGAATTTCACGTCCAGTCAGTGCGGTGGTTCCCGGCACGCAACCACGCTCCAGCCACTCTGCGCTGCGATCGTGGGCCTCCGGTGTATAGACGGCTCCACGGGCCTCCGCTTGAGCCTGGAGTTGAGTGTTGACCGTGTCCGCAAGGAAACCATTGAACGGCTGCTGACCGGGCAGGTACGCCCATCGCGCTTCAGAACCAGTAGTTGAAGTGATCTTTTGTCCGGTCAGTCCATCAACAACCAGGTCGGTTGGGTGGGTGAAGTATTCTCCCAGGGTGATTTTTGGTGGCTCGGGTGTCTTTCCGCCTGCGCTACCGCTCTGACCTCCGGTTGATGGGGTGCATGCACCAAGTGTCAATGCGGCAGCCACGGTGAGAGCAGCCAACATTTTGCTACGTCTACTTGAAAGAATGCTTGCGTTCATTCTGCTGTTCCTTTTCACACCGACTCAGAATCAAAAGCTATGCGGGCATCACGGGACCCCAATCATTGTTATGCTACCGCCGAAAATGGCTAGTCTCCAAGCAAAACCGTAGGGAGCCGCGTAATGTGTCGCAGTTCTACATTCTGTCCATGAGGTCGGGGTGCTTACCGGTCCGCCCTCGTTCGCCACGGTCGAGGGCGTAAATCTCCCGCATATCGGCATCAGATAACTCAAAGCCGAAGAGATCCAGGTTCTCGCGCTGGCGCAGAGGCGTTGATGACTTAGGAAGAACGATGTCGCCACGCTGAACGCCCCACCGGAGAGCCACCTGCGATGGCGATCTGCCGTGTTCCTTTCCGATTCGCTCCAAGACGGGGTCGGTCAGAAGGGTTCCACGAGCAAGAGGTGACCATGCCTCCGTCACTATGCCGTGCTTGGCGTTGAATGCGTGTAGTTCTACCTCTGCAAAGTAGGGGTGAGATTCGATCTGGTTAACCTCAGGGAGTGTCTTTGCCGTCTGGAAAAGCTGTTCCAAGTGGTGAGCTTCAAAGTTTGACACCCCGATGCTCCGAGCTCGTCCTTCGGCAGCGAACTCTTCAAGGACCGCCCAGGTGGAAGCAAAATCTCCGCAATAGTGCATGGGTACTGGCCAGTGGATTAGGAACAAATCGACGTAGTCAGTCTGCAGATCAATGAGTGTTTGCTCGAAGGTTCTCCGGGCGTCCTCGGGTGCGTGATTGGGGTTGTTTAACTTAGAGGTGAGGAAAATGTCTTCCCGAGGCAGGCCGCTGGCTCTCCATCCCTCACCGACTTCGGTTTCATTTCCGTACATCTGGGCTGTGTCAACATGGCGGTAGCCGACCTCGAGGGCGCTGGTGACTATCGCAGCGGTATTCTCGGTCACCTTGTAGGTGCCAAACCCGACCTGGGGGACCATAACCCCACTCCGCGTTGTGACAGTGGGTATCTGCCTCATCACAAACCTCCGTCCCCAGGACGTGCGCCCCGGAATCTACTCTTCTTGGTGGGGCCCGGAGAACTGGGCCATGAACAGCCGTGCGTAAGCACCGTCTGCAGCTAACAGGTCGTCGTGAGTCCCCTGCTCAACAACGTCGCCGTCTTCCATGACCAAGATCAGCTCAGCATCACGAATGGTGGACAGCCTGTGAGCAATGACGAAGGCGGTCTTGCCTTGGCGCAAGGTATCCATTGCCTCCTGCACAAGTACTTCGGTGCGGGTATCAACGGAGGACGTGGCTTCGTCAAGTATCAGCATCTCCGGGTACGCGATGAAGGCACGTGCAATGGTGAGCAGCTGACGCTCCCCGACGGAGAGGGTATCCCCATCGTCCGAAATGCGCGTGTCGTATCCGTCGGGCAGTTGCCGAATCAGGCGATCAACAGAAGTCTCTCTTGCAGCCTTCTGGACCTCTTCACGGGTAGCCCCTTCCCGTCCGAAAGCAATATTCTCTTCAATTGTGCCGTCGAACAGCCAGGTTTCTTGAAGCACCATTCCCATGTGGTGGCGCAGTGTGTCCTTGTGGATGTCCTGAATGTTGACACCGTTGATCAGAATCTCCCCTGAATCGACCTCGTAGAACCTTTCCAAGAGGTTGACCAAAGTGGTTTTCCCGGCACCTGTGGGGCCAATGATCGCCACCATCTGTCCGGCCTCGACGTTCAGGTTCAAGTTCTTAATGACGGGCTTTTCGGGGTCGTATCCAAAACGGACGTTGCGGAACTCGACGTGACCGGCTTTCATCGGCTTGTCGCTGCCCGTGTCGGGCGCCATATCTGGAGCATCAAGGAAATCGAAGACGCGTTCGGCTGAAGCAAGTCCTGACTGCAGCAGGTTCGCAACTGACGCCAACTGCCCAATCGGCTGGGTGAACTGGCGTGAGTACTGGATGAAAGCCTGCACTTCGCCGATGGTCAGCGCTCCGCCGGTCACCATAATGGCACCTCCGACCGCTACCACCACGTATGACAGGTTTGAAACGAAACTCATCACTGGGTTGACAAGGTTGGAAATGAACTGGGCCTTGAAAGAGGAGCGGTAGAGGGCCTGGTTCTCGACGGTGAAATTGTCCTCGAACTTCTTCTGAAGATTGAAAAGGGTGACGACCTCGTGGCCGGTGATGCTCTCTTCAACCACGCCCGAGACGGCGCCTGTTGCCTTCCACTGCTTGCGGAACTGCGGTTGGGCCTTCTTCATCAAGACGCCGGCGATGATGGCTCCGACGGGGAGAACGAAGAGGGCCACCAGTGTGAGCGACCACGACATAGTCAGCATCATGGTGGCGATACCGATGATGGTAAACACCGACGTGAGCAGTTGGGTCATTGTCTGCTGCAGAGTCTGCGTGATGTTGTCGACGTCGTTGGTGACACGCGAAAGAATGTCGCCACGACTGTGGCGGTCCAAGTACGAAAGTGGAAGCCGGTTGATCTTTTCTTGAATCTGTTGGCGTAACTTCCACCCGGTGTTCTGAACGACGAGCCTGGCAATCTGGCCGGAAGCCCACCCCAGGAAGGCAGAACCGACATAGATCGCTGCAACTAGAAGAAGCAGGTGTCCAAGGGCTGAAAAATCGACTCCCTGGCCGGGGACGATGTCCATTGGCTCGAGCATGTCAGCCATGCTGACTTCGCCGCTGGCACGCAGCTCGGCGATGACCTCCGCCTTGGTCGCTCCCGACGGCATCCGTGAGGAGATGTAGCCGTTGAAGACGGTGTTTGTCGCGTCGCCAAGAATGCGCGGTGCGAGGACGGAGAGTACAACCCCACCGAGGCTGAACAGCGCCACCGCACCGATCATCCACTTGTATTCGCCAAGCATCTTGAGGACTCGCTTGAGCGTGCCCATTGAGTCCTTTACCTTTGCGGGGGCGCGTCCTGCACCGCCGCCGGGACCGTGACCTGGGCCGCTCATTCGCCCTCCTCCAATGCCATCTGGGACTGAACTATCTGTCGGTAGGTGTCGGAAGTCCGCACAAGTTGGTCGTGGGGGCCGCGCGCCACAATCTCCCCATGATCAAGAACCAAGATTTGGTCGGCGTGGCGGATGGTCGCGATGCGTTGCGCGACAATAAGGACAGCGGCACCGCCAACATAGGTGGTGAGGTTGTTGCGGATGGCGGCGTCGGTCGCGTAGTCGAGGGCGCTGAAGGAGTCATCAAAAACATACAGGTCTGCAGCCTTGTAAAGCGCTCGCGCCATGGTGAGGCGTTGCCTCTGGCCCCCGGAGAAGTTGCGTCCGCCGGGATCCACCCGCGTGTCCAGCCCGTCCTCGAGCAGAGAAACAAACTCTGTGGCCTGCGCGCCTTCGAGGGCACGCTCAACCCGGGCGCGCTGCTCAGGTGAGGGGTCGTCAACTCCGGACACCGTGGATGCGATTGTCCCTGAGAAGAGGTAGGCAGACTGTGGAACGAACCCGATGTGAGAGCGCAGTGTGTCCGGGTCGAAGTGGCGAACATCCGTGCCATCGACTGTGATCGCTCCGGCTGAAGGATCCATGAGGCGCGGGAGCAGATTCGCGAACGTACTCTTGCCGGAGCCAGTGGAACCAATCACGGCGGTGACTGTGCCCGGAAGCAAGGTAGCGTCGACCCCCTGGAGCACCGGCTCCTCAGCCCCCGGGTACTGGACCTCAACATTGTCGAATGCGAAGGTTGGGCGCTCGGTGGGGAAGGGGACAAGCGCGGCTGGCGCCGGATTGGCAACCGAAGGGTTGGTTGACAGCACCTCGTTTATGCGGCGGGAAGTCACTGTTGCGCGAGGAAGCATGAAGAACAGCATTGAAGAGGTCATTGTTGCGCCGAAAATCATCGCGAAGTAGGAGATGAAGGCGAGTAGCGCACCGATTTCCATCGATCCGGAATCGACAAGGTGCCCACCGAACCAGACAACCCCGATAGTTGCCATGGAGAAGATCAGTTGCAAGAGGGGGAACATCACTGCGAACACTGCGCCGATGCGGAGGGCAACGGTCTTCAGGGAGTCGTTGGCGCCCGTGTAACGGTTGCCGAACTCATCCTGGCGCACGAATGCCCGGATGACCCTGATGCCGCTGAGTTCTTCGCGCAACACAGTGTTCATCCTGTCGAGGCGGTCCTGTTGGCTGCGGAAGAGCGGATTGAGGATGATGAAGGCGATCGTTATGACGATGGTGATCAGTGGTACGAGGACGATCAGGAGGCTGGCCAACTGCGCGTTCATGCGGAGCGTCATCACGATGCCGCCGACGCCCATGATTGGTGCGGCAATCATGAAGTTGAAGATCATCAGAATTACCATCTGGATCTGCTGAACATCGTTGGTAGACCTGGTGATAAGCGAAGGTGCGCCGAGGTCGTGGACTTCTCGCGATGAGAATTCTTGCACCCGGGTGAACACCTTTGAGCGCAGATCTGCCCCGAGCCCCATGGCCACCAGTGCCGCCAAATACACGGCGAATCCCGCGGTGATCCCCTGCGCTGCAGATACTGCGAGCATTACTGCTCCCAAAACCCACACCCGGTTCACGTCACCCGTCACCACGCCCTCGTCAATGATGGAAGCGTTAAGATCGGGTAGGAAGAGCGCGCAGATTGTGGAGGCCACTTGAAGGATGATGACGGCAGCCACCTGGTGCCAGTGCGCCCTCAGATAGGGCCAAGTTACCCGCCAAAGCATAGACAGTCCTCAATCTCCAGAAAAATGACTTTAGATGCTAAGCCTAAACGGAGATCTTTTCGTTTCGTGATGACCTTTTCTCACAGCGGATTCACGGGGCAACAACCCACGAACGAGCTCTCCGGCTGGGCCCGGCTGCCTGCTGAAGAGCCGGGGCGTTCATGGTTGCCGTGGAAACCTCTAAACTTCTGCTCATAACATGTCAGCCAACGCATCCAGGAATGGGGGGACAAGCCTTGGCAGGAAGCAATTCGGGAGATACCCGCAAGCATGCCGTCCGTGGGGTAAGCCTTCCCAATGAGGTCGTGGAGCTGGGAGTTTGGGCGGTATTAGCAGTGGCTTTCCCACCGCTTAAGGGCCCGCACGGTGAGGAGGGTGACGGCGTGGGCAACGTGTCCGAAACTGCCCGAAAGAAGATTGCCCAGCGCTACATGCCCGGTTTGGATACGCTTCTGGACGGCGCAGTGCGCCTTCGCAATGAGGTGCGCGACGGGCGCCACCTCGCCATTTCCTTGGGCCGTTATGAGAAGGTGCGCAGCGGGCTCGCTGCCGCAAATAAGGTTGCGTCCCGACCGGGTCAAGCGGCTTGGCCTCCCGGGGCGCAGACAGTCGCCGCGCGTCTCGGGGGCGGGGCATGGGCAGAAGCCCTGCGAACCCTCGGCATTAGTGCAGAGCCGGGTGGGCGTGCGCGCGGAAGTGGATCGTTGGCCGACCATGACTTCAAAGCTGCCTTGGCTGCTTTCTTTCACGACTGTGGTGAAGACGGGGGCCCTGCGACGTACTCCGCCTACTGCGCCTGGGTGCAAGAAGAGAGAGCCAATGGACGGCATCGCCCTTCGGGGTCTGCAGTGCGTCAGCGTTACTCATCCTGGTCCGGGGCGCTTGCGGCAAATCGCTAACGCCTAGAGTGTTTCGACCACTCTTCCCCGCGCAGCTCCTCCAACTGACGCCGCTCCTTCTTTGTCGGGCGCCCTGATCCGGGATCCCGAAGTGGTATGCCTCCGTAAATCCGAGGGCGGGGTGGCGAGTGATCAATGTAGGCTTCGCGAGCCAATGGCGCGCCAAGCCGCTTCGGAGGCAGGGAAACGACCTCGACAATTTTGTCAAAACCGTGGTCCCTGATGCGGACAACATCCCCCGGAACCACTTTGAATGACGCTTTGACCGGCGCATCGTTGACTCTGACATGACCTGCTCGCACCGCAGAGGTCGCTAGTGAACGCGACTTGAACTGGCGCGACGTCCACAGCCACACGTCAACACGCACGGGGTCATCCCACCCAAAATGCCGCGATGGCCCGCGCCAGGTAGACGGGGTCGAGGACGTGGCATGTTTCCCGCGTTGAATGCATCGCGAGAATTGGGATACCAACGTCGACAGTCTGGATCCCCAGGCGTGTGGCCAGAAGTGGTCCCACCGTGGATCCCGGCCTCATTGAGCTATGCGAGACAAAGACCTGGCTTGGCACGTTTGCGTTGTGGCACGCCTTGCGCCATGTTGCCACGCCCACGAGTGAAGTGGCGTAGCTCTGATCCGCATCGACTTTGAGAACCGGACCCCCACCCATGACGGGACGCTCTTTGGGTCCATGCTTGTCCTCGTACCCGGGGTTCACACTGTGGGCTGCGTCGGCAGAAAGTAGGACTGAGTTGGCCCGCGTTTGGTCGCGCCCATCGCCGTAGATCCCACTTGCGAGGCAGATACGCCTCATTACTTCTTCGAGAAGGGGCCCACGGGCACCCGTGGGGGTACCCGACCCGATTTCTTCGTGATCAAAGAGTGCGAGGACGGGGATGCGCCCACCGGCCCAAGCGTCCCTATCGAGCAGCTCCTCGCCGCCGCTTCCTGTGATGGAGGTCAGTGCATGGAGTCCCGCGAACACAGATGAGAGATTGTCTTGGCGACCTGACATTAGGAACTGGTCGTCAACCCCAAAGATCTCCGGTGGCTGTGCCGGGACAAGAAACAGTTCACTTGCCGCGATCTCTTCAGCGGACTCGAAACCTGCCATCCGTGCGACCAGACCCATGAGGTCTCGGTCGTCCCCGATGGTCCAGACGGGCTGCATGTTCTTTTGTGGGTCGAGGACGAGCCCCTTGGTGTTGACTTCTCTACCGAGGTGGGGTGCCAGTTGAGGCAAGAAAGCAATTGCGTCGCTGCAGACTAGGCGCCGGTTGCCGTCCCAGTCCACGACAGCGCCCGCGAGACGCAGGGTGCGGTCAAGCCAGGAGTTATTAAGGGGCCCACCGTAGGTCTCCACCATAATCTGCCCCCAGCCGTCACTAGAGGTCTTCTGTGGCAGTGGCTTGAGCTTCAGGGCTGGTGAGTCGGTGTGTGTGGCAGTAAGGGCAAAACCCAGCGCGCCCTCGAACTGAACCCAGGCGACAAGAGCTCCGTCTTCCACAACGAAGTATCTTCCAGGTTCTGTCGGCCAGTCTTCCCGGCGGTCGACCTCCACGAAGCCGCCCTCGGCGAGCATCTGCCCCGCCTGGTCAGCGCAGTGGTACGAGGTCGGACTGGAGTAGAGGAAGTCCGCATACTCCTGCGCATACTCGCGGACGGCGGGGGTCTGGGTAGTGAGGATAGAGGGTTCAGCGACGTTACTCATTGTGATGCTCTGTTACTCCACGTAGCGGTAGATGTTGGTTTCACGGGTTTGGAAACCGCAGCGAACGTAGAGACGGTTTGCGGCTTCGCGGGACGGTCGTGAGGTGAGGTCGACTGAAACACAGCCGAGGACTTTGGCTTGGTCGAGGGCGGCTTCAACCAGGGCCTGTCCAGCTCCCTGGCCCCTGGCGCCGTTGTCGACGACCACGTCCTCAATCCAGGCGCGCTTACCGGTTGGGATCTGAAAGGTCACCAGCGTGAGCATGCCGAGGATTGGGTCCAAGCCTGGGACAGGTGCCTCACCTGTGGGAACTGCCCTGTACGTGAAGAGAAAGACTCCTGGCTGAGCCACAAACTTCTTGAGTGCCTTTTTCCCCATGGGTTGGGCGGAGGAGGAGAGCTGGGGAATCAGCTTCTCAAACGCCTCAACCAGTTCCGGGGTGACGTCGGTGATTAGGTCAACGGTCATGAGGATTCGCTTTCGCAGAAGAAAATGCGGTTAGAACGTCTCAAGGGTACAACGTAGACCCGTGTGGTGAGGATCACTGAAGGCTCTTGGCGGTCAGATTTGGCGAAAACACGAGGAAAACTCCAAGGTTGAGTCGACTGGACTCAAGTCTGCATGATTTGGGGGTTGCGTCCGGTCGTGTCAACTTCTAAGGTTGAGTCCATGAGGCTCAAGGTTGGAAAGGTTGGGAAAGCCCTCCCGACCGTGAGCGACTGACCAAATAGATTTAGAAAACAGGAGGCACGACTCATGGGTCGAGCAGTAGGTATTGACTTGGGAACCACCAACTCCGCACTCGCGGTGCTAGAGGGTGGCGAACCGACGATCATCGTGAACGCTGAGGGCGCACGTACCACCCCTTCGGTGGTGGCATTCTCCAAGAGCGGCGAAGTTCTTGTGGGTGAAATTGCGAAGCGTCAGGCAGTAACCAACGTTGATCGCACAATTTCTTCAGTGAAGCGCCATATGGGAACGAACTGGTCCCAGAGCATTGACGATAAGAACTACACGGCGCAAGAGATTTCGGCGCGTATCTTGTCGAAGCTGAAGCACGATGCAGAATCGTACCTGGGTGAGCCCGTCACCGACGCGGTGATCACGGTCCCCGCGTACTTCAACGATGCTGAGCGTCAGGCAACCAAGGACGCGGGGCAGATTTCAGGTTTGAACGTTCTGCGCATTATCAACGAGCCGACAGCGGCAGCACTTGCCTACGGTCTGGATAAAGGAAAAGAAGAAGAACTGATTCTGGTCTTCGACCTCGGCGGCGGTACCTTCGACGTATCACTGCTGGAAGTTGCCAAGGATGATGATGGCTTCTCCACCATTCAGGTTCGCGCTACAGCAGGCGACAACCGGCTGGGTGGCGACGACTGGGATCAGCGCATCGTTGACTGGTTGATCCAGCAGGTCAAGTCCAAGACCGGTGTTGACCTGGGTAAGGATCCGGTCGCACTGCAGCGTTTGAAGGAAGCGTCAGAGCAGGCGAAGCGTGAGCTTTCAACCGCGACGACCACCACCATCTCGATGCAGTACCTGTCGATGAGCGAGTCAGGCCCAATCCACTTGGATGAGAAGCTAACGCGCGCAAAGTTTGAAGACATGACGAAGGACCTCTTGGATCGCACCGAGAAGCCGTTCAAGGACGTCATCAAGGAGGCCGGAGTTTCGGTTTCTGAGATTGACCACGTGGTGCTGGTTGGTGGCTCAACCCGTATGCCGGCCGTGAACGACCTCGTCGTCAAGTTGACCGGTGGTAAGGAGCCGACTCGTACAGTGAACCCAGATGAGGTTGTTGCTATCGGCGCAGCCCTTCAGGCCGGTGTCATGCAGGGCGACCGCTCTGACGTGCTGCTGATCGACGTGACACCGCTTTCCCTCGGCATTGAGACCAAGGGTGGCGTAATGACCCGACTGATCGAGCGCAACACGGCGATCCCAACCCGTGCAACCGAGGTGTTCTCGACTGCTGAAGATGGCCAGTCTTCCGTCCTCATCCAGGTATTCCAGGGTGAACGTGACTTCACCAGGGATAACAAGCCGCTGGGCACCTTCGAACTGACCGGCATTGCTCCGGCGCCGCGTGGGGTTCCCCAAATTGAGGTCTCCTTCGATATTGACGCCAACGGCATTGTCCACGTTTCCGCCAAGGACCGTGGGACGAACAAGGAACAGTCGATGACAATCACCGGTGGTTCTGCACTTCCCAAGGATGACATTGAGCGCATGGTGAAGGAAGCCGAAGAGCACGCTGAAGAGGATAAGAAGCGTCGCGAGGACCTGGAAACCCGTAACCTTGCTGAGCAGACCGCATACTCTATCGAGAAGCTCCTCAAGGAGAACGAGGACAAGGTTTCTGAAGACACCCGCAAGACGGTTCAGGAAGCCATCGACGAAGTGAAGTCTGCGCTCGAGGGCGACGACACGGATGCTGTGAAGAAGGCATTCGATCACCTCAACGAGGTCGGCATGAAGATTGGTGAAGAGGTTTACCAGGCTGCAGCGTCAGAGGCAGCAGAGGAAGAGCTTCCCAGCCAGGAAGATGTCAACGCTGAGGAAGAAGTCATCGACGCAGAGATCGTTGAAGACGAGGACGACAAGTAGGCGCAGTTTCGACTGACAACTTAGTAACGGGGAGGGGGTCGCGCCTGCGGCCCCCTCCGCCGTCTGTCCGGCAGACTTTAGAAGGAACGTTCAGGCCCAGCAGGCCAACGGAGAAGAGAGCATGACTGAAGAAAACACTGTTGATCCGGGTTCGGAAGACCCCACTCAACATATTGCGGAAAACACATCTGCCGACGAGGGCGGAGAAGACACAGACTTCACCGCATTTGAAGAGAATTTTGGCGACGGCAGCGACCTGGTGAAACTCCAGAAGGATCTTGACGAAGCACGCGATGAGCTCAGCAGAAGCAGGGCAGAGACTTACAACGTACGCCAGGAGTACGGTAACTATGTGCGCCGCTCCAAAGAAGAGGCTGCTAACCGCCAGGCCGCAGCCCGGGAGGACGTTGTGGAGGAACTACTGCCAGTCCTCGACGATATCGAGGCTGCACGTACAGCCGGGGAGCTGGCAGACGGACCGTTCGCGGCAATTGCGGACAAGTTCGAAGAGATCCTCGGTGGACGCTTCGGCCTCGTCCAGTTTGGGGCACCCGGAGACGTCTTCGACCCGACGTTGCACGACGCGCTTATGGCGCAGGCTAACCCCGATGTCGAAGAGGCTGTCATCGCGACCGTTCTGCAACCCGGATTCAAGGTCGGCGAACGGGTTCTTCGCCCAACCAAGGTAATCGTTGACAACCCTGCTTAGGGGTTCGATGGAGAGGAGGCTGAAATGGCTGAACAAGATTGGCTAGACCAAGACTTCTACAAGATCCTCGGCGTCGACAAGTCAGCGGACGACAAAGAGATCCGGAAGGCGTACCGCAAGCTCGCCCGCAAGTGGCACCCGGACCAGAACGCGGGGGACACGAAGGCTGAGGCCAAGTTCAAGGAGATCGGTGAGGCATTCGCCGTTCTTTCCGACAAGGACCAGCGTGAGCGTTATGATGCGATCCGCGCCATGGGTTCGGGCGGCCCCCGCTACACGGGCGGCGGCGCGGGCGGCGGCTTCGAAGACATGTTTGGCGGCATGTTCGGCGGCGGTGCGGGCCAGGGTGGCCCGAACGTGCGCTACCAAACCAGTGGCGGTGGTGGAGGTGGATTCGGTGGAGCCGAAGACATACTCTCCTCACTCTTTGGCGGGGGAGGGGGCTCCAGCCCCTTCGGCAGCGGTGGATCCGGCGGTGGAAGTCCCTTTGGCGGCTTCGGTGGTGGGCAATACGCAGCGCCGCAACCGCAGAAAGGCGCCGACCTCACAACTTCGACCACTCTGACTTTCAAACAGGCGTACGAGGGCGAGACCCTGCAGTTCGCCCTCGACGGCAAGTCGATGAAGGTGCGAATTCCTGCCGGGGTCCGCGACGGACAGAAGATCCGTCTTCGTGGCAAAGGTCAGCCCGGCGTATCAGGAGGACCGGCAGGCGACCTCGTCGTCAAAGTCTCCGTAGAGAAGAGCCCCGTCTTCACGATGGACGGCGCAAACCTACGGGTTAAAGTCCCGGTGTCATACCCGGAAGCAGCGTTGGGTGCAACGATCGACGTGCCGCTGCCCGACGGAACAAAGGTGGGGGTAAAAGTTCCAGCCAACACTTCGTCAGGCCGTGTTCTGCGGGTTCGCGAGCGAGGTGTGAAGAAAGGCAGCAAGCGCGGCGACGTTCTTGTTGAACTACAGGTCAGCACGCCCTCGAAGCTCTCCGACGACGCAAAAGCGACGATAGAAGAGCTACGGACAGAACTTGGTACTTGGGACCCTCGCGAAGCGCTTAAGGCGGCGACAACCCGATGACTGAGGCAGTAGCGTCACAGCAAGCCAACGCGAGGAGTGAGGCCGTCTATACCGTTTCGGTGGCCGCGACTCTGAGTGGAATGCATGCGCAGACACTGCGGCAGTACGACCGTCTTGGACTGGTCAAGCCAGGTCGAACCAAAGGCCAGGGACGACGCTACTCTTCAGCCGACATTGAACGCTTGCGGCATATCCAACGGTTGACTCAGGAACACGGGATCAACCTGGCTGGGGTGCAACGCATTCTCGGCCTCGAAGAAGAAGTGCGTACTTTGAAGAGCGCGCTTGATGACCTCAACGCCGCACTTGCGAGGGCGCAGACCCCCGTGAAGGGGGTTTTCACCGCGGATTCGGAGGGGAAGGTGCAGCTCCGCTCCCACTCCGGGGCAGTGGGTCGACGGTCGGACGTCCCCACCAGCGGCGGTGATGTCGCCGCTGCCTCCCTTCAGCTGCCTGGGTCGCGGCCCGTTGGGGCTGCTCGCGAACTGGTGGAGCTGGTGAGCTCGAAGCCTGGGCGACACGCACCTGTAGAGTTATCCATGCGCCCTGGCAGTGCCCTGGCGGAGCGTGGATTGACGGGCTGGCAACTGGTTGCCAGTCTACGTCTGGGGCAGATAGCAGAGCGTCGCAAGTTGGTTTGAGGGGAACGAATGACACCTAAGCAGTCTCGGGGAGGATCTCTTTCTGCGCGGGCTCGGGCAGCTCTTGTGGCGGGTTTGGGTGCTCGCGCGGCCTCGAAGGCAATGGGCCGCGGGGCGGGCGGAATGTTTGGAGGGCGCGTTGCACTTCGCGTCAACCCCGACATGATTGAAGAGTTGAGCGCCGGTAAACGATGCGTCCTCATCACGGGTACCAACGGGAAATCCACGACGACCAAGATGGTCGCTGCCGCATTGAGTGCCGTAGGCCGGGTCACAGGAAATCTGGGTGGAGACAACATGCAGACCGGCGTGACAACCGCCCTAATGGTGGGGCGGGATGCGCACCTGGCAGCTCTTGAAGTTGATGAGATGAACATGCCCGACATTGCTGGAAAGGTGGGCCCGGAAGCCATAGTTCTGCTGAATCTCTCCCGCGACCAGCTGGACCGGGTCGGAGAAATCGGAGCAGTTGAGAAGCGTCTCAGAGATGCGGTTAACGCCAATCCTCAGGCAACGATCATCGCCAACTGTGATGACCCCCTTGTTGTCTCTGCGGCCTGGGATGCGCCCAAGGTCGTCTGGGTGGCGGCGGGTGCCCCCTGGAAGGACGATGCGGTTTCCTTCCCGCGCACAGGCACGCTCATCGAGCGCCATGATGAGGATTGGGAGGTCGAGGGCGATGGCGCCTATCGCCGTCCGGTCCCCGACTGGGAGATCACCGAGGTGTTCGAGGATGGCTCCTTCGATCTGCTGGGGCCAGACGGTACCCACACCCCAGTGTCTTTGAGTGTTCCTGGCAGGGCCAACCGGGGTAACAGTGCGCAGGCAATAGCTGCCGCGGTTGTGATGGGGGTTGCTCCTCTGCGTGCTGCACGCGCGGTGGGAACTGTCAGTGGGGTTGCTGGACGCTACCAAACCTACGATGTTGCAGGGCGGGCCGTAAATCTGCTGCTGGCCAAGAACCCCGCAGGCTGGCAAGAGTCCCAGACTGCAATTCCTTCCAGTACCGAACAGGTCATTGTTGCGGTCAACGCGCAGCGCGCCGACGGTACTGATACCTCATGGTTGTGGGACGTTGACTTCACACCCCTGCGGGAGCTGGGAGCGAGTCGCATCATAGCCAGCGGGGAGAGGGCCGCAGACTTGGCGGTGAGACTGGATTACGCTGGCATCACTGCCGAAGTGATCGATAGCCCCTTCGAAGCGATCTTTGCCATGGATGTTGCTCCCGTGCAGGTGTTGGCAAATTACACGGCATTCCGGGATCTCAAGAAAGAGATTGAAACAGCACGGGCCAAGTCTGGAAGTGGCGGTGATTCAGATGTCTGAGTCGGTCCTGCGGATCGGTGTCGTTTATCCCGAGGTACTGGGTACCTATGGCGATACCGGCAACGCAACCGTTCTCCGTGAGAGGGCAGTGAGGCGCGGCATTCCAGCCGAAGTGATGATAATTGGTCTCTCGGATGCCATCCCTTCCGACCTCGATATTTATGTCCTCGGTGGTGGGGAGGATACCGCGCAAGCCCTTGCCGCATCACGAATGCGAGAACATAGAGGACTTGTGGAAGCAGCGGAAGCACGGCGTCCCATATTGGCCATTTGTGCTTCACTGCAGGTCCTTGGTGAGAGGTACACGGACGCGGGTGGACGTGAAGTCGAAGGTTTGGGATTGCTTGACGTGGTCACTCGGCCTCGGGGACGTCGTGCGATTGGGGAACTGGTTGAACGTCCCCTGCTGGCGGGTTTGACTCACCTGCTGACGGGGTTTGAGAACCATGGTGGAGGGACAACGCTGGGTCCCGATGCGAGGCCGCTGGGGGAGGTGCTGGTGGGAGTCGGAAATGGAAGCGTCGAGGACTCACTGGAAGCGGACGACTCCTCGTCGGTCCTCTACGAGGGTGCCGTGCAGGGGAGCATTATTGGCACGTACCTACACGGCCCGGCACTAGCGCGGAACCCCCAGTTGGCTGACTACCTTCTGGCAGAGGCGCTCGGAGTCAATCCCGGTGAGTTAGCAGAAATCGAAATGCCCCTTGTTGAGAGGCTGCGAAGTGAACGCCTTGAAGCTGTCGGCGTGGAAGAGGAGAACTGATGAGTGACCCTTATAGTTCGGGAAGTTCCCAGAACAATCGCGGTCAGAATCAGGGTGAGAATCCCTGGCCTGTGTACGGACAGACAAACCCGGGAGGTGTGCAGGAAGGACAGGGTTCGACGCCTTGGCCCGTATACGGTGGAGCGGATGCCTCCGGTTCGCAACCCCCACAGAGTCCCCAGTATTTTCCCGGCGGGCAGGCAGGTGCTCAGTTCCCGACCAGCTCACAACAGACGCAGAACCCATATGGGGCGTCCCCGTATGGAACTGGTCCCCAGGGCGGCACTCCATATGGTTCAGGAGTTCCACAAAACACCCACGGGCCGCACGCGGGCGGATACGGCTATCCGGTGTCGCCTCCGCTCCCGTCACGAACAGGACCGATATTGACGATTGTTGGTGGCGCGATACTTATGGTGGTCATTGCGCCAATCGTCCTCGTTGCCATGATTTTCTCTGGGATTGGACTCTCCAGCATTGTGGAGAGTTCGATGCAGGCAACCAATGGTGGCGTCGTCGTGGTGGGTGAAACCGGCTCCATCGGAGTTGCTACGACATCGACGCTGCCACAGACGTGCACACTCTCACAGGAAGGCTTAGGAAGCGTGGAAATGCAACCTGAGCTTGACGGCGCGATAGTGGTCGCAAGGGATTTGACTCCGGGGGAGTACACGCTTTCCTGCACTGGGATGACGTCATCTGACTCGGTTGTTGTTTTTGACGGGGAGGCATTGGATGGGATGCTCCCCGCGACGGCCTCGGCACTCGGGTGGGCGTCAGTGGTTGGCATCGTTGGTTTGGGGGTTCTGATCGGCGGTATTGTCTGGCTTGTGAAGCGCAACGGGCAACGGCGGTCCGCCATGATGGGCTACCGGGTCTAGGTGGATTCCCAGGTCGTTTCCCGTGCGATAGAGGCGTTGCGCGCCCCGGAGCGCTCTCTCGCACAACTGAACTGGAAGCGTGCCCTAGCGGGATCTCTTTCTCTGAAACGTCCGGATCTGGCGCGCCAACTGATTGGGCACCTCGGTGTAGATCCCTCCGAGGTGTCCCCGTTGGCGGATATGTCTGTGGGGGAGTTAGGCGTTGTGTACGAGGCGCTCCTCGCCCTGTCGGACCCGAAGTCCCGACGCCGCGATGGCCAGTACTTCACGCCCGACGACGTTGCGAAATTCATGGTTGCTGAGGCCGACCACTTCCCTGCGGGTACGTGGCTGGACCCCTGTTGTGGGATCGGTAACCTCTCCTGGCATCTTGCTGCAAGCCAGGATGACCCGAGTACCTTTGTGGCGAGACGCCTGTCCTTGGTCGACTTGGACGAGGTCGCCTTGGCTAGCGCAGAAGCGATCCTCACGGCATCCTTTGCGGCGCGTGGGAACGACGGGGTGCTACCAGAATTGGTGGCCAGGTCGCAAAAGGGTGACTTCCTGTCAGCTCGGATAACTGTCACCGCCGACTACGTCATCATGAACCCTCCCTACGGGAGGAAGGAACGCCAAGATGGCTACGCGACTGCACGGGCTGGCGAGCTCTACGCCTACTTCATGGAGAAGGTATCCGCTAGCACCAAGGGGTTTGTTTCGGTGACTCCGGCCTCGTTCTTGGGTGGGCTGCGATATGCTCCGCTGCGCAACATCCTCTCGAACAGATCAGGACGGATCTACGTCTTTGACAATGTCCCTGACACCATTTTTCGGGGGTACAAATACGGGTCCGCGAACACCAGTACCACCAACTTTGTTAGAGCGTGCATCACGGTCGCGGATCCTCAGGTAGCCGGCTCTGTTTCCGCCGGCCCTGCTTCTGGCCTCGTCCCCCAAAGCGCAGGAATTCCGGGCTGGCTGATCACCCCCATCATTCGCTGGACCAGGGCAAACAGGAAAGCAATGTGGGAAGGATTGAGGGGCTTTCTGGTTCCGCTCCGAAGAGCACCGGGCGGCGAGTGGGCGAAGTTGATGCCCGGCACCGAGGCAGTGTGGGACACACTGTGCGGGCCGGAAGTGTTGGCGCAACCAGGGTCGGAAGACTCCGATGCGAATGCCAGGTGCCTTGCAGACCTACTGGTCGTCGGGAGTCCCGAAGACGGCGAGTCTCTCTACCGGCTGTGGGTTGCATCGACCCCAAGGTACTACGTCAGTGCCAGCAAGAAACCACTACAAAGGTCAAGCTGTCACGTGCTCACCTTCCAGTCGCCAGAAGCCATGAACCAGGCATACCTGCTGCTCAACTCGTCCCTTGCCTACTGGTGGTGGAGGTGTGTGGATGGCGGCATCACCCTGCAAAAACGGACGCTGGCTTCGCTGCCGTTGCCCTCGTTGCTCGAGGACATGAGCGCGGGACGGTCGGACTTGCTCGCGGAGCTCGAGCGCAGTGACAGTAGCGACATCCAGCTGAAACTCAATGCCGGACGGATCAATGAGAATGTCAAGCGCCCTCGGGACCTGGTGGAAGAGATTGACCGGAGTCTCCTAGCAGGGCTCGATTACGACTTTACGTGGGTCTTCGTGCCGGATCTCTTTGCGCAGGACCCCCCTACGCCGGCCCTCCCGGCCCCGGCCTTCCCCACCCTGGCCTTCCCCACCCCGGGACCTGTCGCTTCAGGTTTCCCCGCCCGGGCCCTCCCGACAAGTAGCGAGCCGGTTAAGCCATAGCGAGCCCGCTAGGCTTGCATAACGGTGTGATTTGGGAGTGGGTGGGCCTAGTCGGCTCCGTATGCCCTAAGTGGCTCCGTAACGCGGGGGACGGTCCGCAGTGGAGGGGGTTTCACGCTTTGCGGGGCGAGATACGGGGCACCCCAGCCATCGGGGCGCGAAATGTATACGTGGGGGCGAAATGATTGCCCGGGGTAGGCACCCCAGGCCACCACAAGCACCCAACATATACATTTCGTGAATCAGAGGGGGTGCGAACGTCCCCAGGGTCTGCCCCGAAGCCTTTTCGCCTTTTGGAAGCGCTAAACTCCCAACTCCCGCCAAAGGAATGCCCACCCAAGGGCCTGGTTGTGCGCCCTCTGCTGATTATCGGCTGCTCCGCCGTGGCCGCCCTCGATATTTTCGAAGTACAGCACCGGCTTTCCCGCTGCTTCAGCCAAGTACCCTAGGGAACGGGCATGGCCGGGATGAACGCGATCATCCTTCGTGGAAGTCGTCAACATCAGGGATGGGTAGGACCGTTCGGGGTCGAAAAGGTGAACAGGGCTGAAGGTACGAATGAACTGCCACTGCTGCGGATCTTCAGGGTTCCCGTACTCGGCGATCCAAGAATGCCCAGCTAACATCGTGTGGAAACGGCCCATATTGAGCAACGGAACTTGACAGAGCACCGCTCCGAAGTCATCCGGATACTGGGTGTACATGTTCCCCATCAGGAGCCCGCCGTTTGAGCCACCCTGAATACCCAACTGCTGACGTGTCGTCACTCCACGGCCAACCAGGTCCCGGGCGACAGCCACAAAATCCTCGTACGCTCGGTGGCGGTTCTCTTTCAGGGCACTGCGGTGCCAGCCGGGACCGTATTCCCCGCCACCGCGAGTATTCGCGACCACATACGTGCCGCCGCGTTCCAACCATGCCCGTCCGACTGTCGGGTTGTAGGCGGGAAGTAGACTGACATCGAAGCCTCCGTAGCCGTACAGGAGGGTGGGAGACGGTCCGGAAGTACCCTCGGAAGAAACCTCGAAGTACGGTACGCGTGTGCCATCCTTTGACACCGCGAAATGCTGGGTGACTGTGACGTTTGAAGCGTCGTAGAGGTCCGGCGCTTGCCGAACCGAAGTAGCACTTCCCCGGCCGCTCTCGTCCTCGTCAAGGGAAGGGTGAACCAGCCATAGTTCGCTTGGCTCCGTGTACCCGGTGGTCACGATCCACAGATCGTTACTCTTCTGCTTATCAACCGGGCTGACAACCGCCGTTGCTATTCGTCTGGCGCCGCCATCCGTCCCTCCCGGAACATCCAGCCCCACAGTCTTCCACGCGCCACCGCCCTCGGCCGCTCCCGATGAGGGCGGAACGAGGACGGTCAGATGCGAGACAACGTCGCGGATAGTGGTGAGAACAACCAGATCGCGGGTTAGCGTGAGATCTTCGAGAACCTCGTGGGCCGTAGGTTCAAACAGTGTAGTTGACGGGGCAACGTCAGGGCTTACGAGCAGCTCTTCAGTGTCGAAGGCCAACAGGGACCCGGCTCTGTGCGTCTGCCCCTGCCGACTCCAATCTTCCCGCAACCACGCTAGGGTCCAACGGTTCCACACGGTGGCTTCAGCAGATCGTGGCACTGGAATACGCCGAGCGCTGTCCGGGACCAGCTCCCCTGGTTCCCCCTCAACGAGGAAGCGGTCCGAGGTGTAGAAGTCCTCCATCACCTCGACAATCGAGCGCTCTCCCTGCGCGTCCCTGAGCGCCCGCGCCCACACGCCCATTGCCGAGGGATCAGCCTGCAGAATCACGTTTGCGTCCTCGACTGACTGGCCCCTGTGAAGAAGGCAGGCGCGCAAAGGGTACCCGGACGGAGAGGTGGTGTCAGGTGAGGTGGGTTGGGAGAGCCAGCAGATGTCGCGCGTCAGCCATGACAGGCTGCCCTTTGCTTCCGGGCGGAAGAATCCGTCGTCAACCCAGGTTTTGCTGTCGATTGCGAACTCTCTGGTCTCATCTGCATCCGACCCGCCGTCAGACAGGGTAATGAGTGCGCGGCTAGGGTCCTGCGGGCAGACCGCAGCTCCGTGCCACACCCATGACCTGCTTTCGGTTCGGGCGAGGGCGTCGACGTCCAACAACACGTGCCAGTCATCTGATCCGTCCAGATAGCTCTGATAATTCTGCCTGCGCCACAATCCCCGCGGGTGGTCGCCGTCCGTCCAAAAGTTGTAAGCCCACTCACCGCGAACCGTCACCATGGGAATGCGCTGCGGGTTGTCGAGGACGGAGAGGATCTCTTCTTCGAGGACGTGAACACTTGGAGCTGTGTCGGAGTGGTCCGCCAGCGTCTTTTCGGTACGTTCATTACGTTCACGCACCCACGACAGTGCTTCATCACCCAGGATCTCTTCCAGGAAAGCCGGGGTGATGGAGTCTAGAGGGTCAGGGAGGGACGTATAGGATGCGGGGCTAGTCATCTGCCCACTATGACACTGCCTTCCGACACCTAGCAATTTCGCTCCAAGCGACTTCCCGGTCGCAGATGTCGGAAGTGCGTTCTATGATCGAAGTGTACTGATAGTAGCCCTGATCAAAGTTGTTACAGGAGGAAACGATGAGTGCAAAACTGACAACCCGCGCCCAGGAAGCCGTTTCATCAGCCGTGCAAATGGCGTCGGCGGCAGGTAACCCCCAGGTTGAACCTCTCCATCTCCTAGAGGCGTTGCTGGAACAACCAGAGGGCATTGCCCTGTCGCTTCTTGCAGCCGTTGGGGCGCAACGCGGGCAGGTTGGGGCGCAGGTGCGCACTGCACTGGTGGCGCTTCCGACCTCCAGCGGCTCCTCGGTTGCACAACCTCAAACCTCCCGCGCACTGATGAATGTCATCACCGATGCTCAGAAACGTGCGGAGGTGAAGGGCGACGCCTACGTGTCCACGGAGCACCTCTTGATCGCAATTGCGGCGTCCGACTCAGAGGCGGGCAAGATTCTCCGTTCGAACGGTGCCACCCCTGACGAGCTTGAGGTCCAACTTGAGAAGCTCAGGCCGGAGCCGATAACAACCGTGGATCCGGAAGGGACTTTTCAGGCACTGTTGAAGTATGGACGTGACCTGACCGAAGTTGCCCGGGAAGGGAAGTTGGATCCGGTGATTGGGCGCGACTCTGAGATTCGTCGCGTCGTGCAGGTACTCTCAAGGCGATCCAAGAACAATCCGGTCCTGATCGGCGACCCCGGCGTGGGCAAGACAGCCGTAGTGGAAGGGTTGGCACAACGAATTGTTGAGGGGGATGTGCCTGATTCTCTGCGCAACAAAAAACTGATAAGCCTAGATTTGGGCGCAATGGTCGCAGGGGCAAAGTACCGCGGCGAGTTTGAGGAAAGACTCAAGGCCGTCCTTGATGAGATCCGTAACTCTGACGGTGAAGTCATCACGTTCATTGATGAGCTACACACAGTCGTGGGTGCCGGTGCCTCTGAAGGTTCCATGGACGCAGGCAACATGCTCAAGCCCATGCTGGCTCGCGGGGAACTGCGCATGGTGGGTGCGACCACTCTGGATGAATACAGGGAGAACATTGAGAAGGATCCCGCGCTTGAACGCCGCTTCCAACAGGTCTACGTGGGACAGCCTTCTGTCGAAGACACGGTGGCGATCCTGCGCGGAATTGCTCCCAAGTACGAAGCTCACCACAAGGTAACCATTTCTGACGGAGCGCTTGTCGCGGCCGCCGAACTGTCCGACCGCTACATTGCAGGGCGTCAGCTGCCAGACAAGGCAATTGATCTGATTGATGAGGCCGCGTCGCGCTTGCGGATGGAACTGGACTCATCACCCGTAGAGATTGATGTCTTGCAGCGGTCGTTGAACCGGCTGCAGATGGAAGAGGCTTACCTGAGCGAGTCTGATCCCGACGCTGAAGATGACGCAACACAGGACCGACTTTTCCGCCTCCGTGAGAGCATCGCGGAAACGGGTGAGGAACTGAATGCGTTAGTGGCACGCTGGGAAAATGAGAAGGCTGGTCGCAATAAGGTTGGCGACCTCAGGGTCCAGTTGGATGAACTGCGGACAGCGTTTGAAGTCGCTATGCGTGAGGGTCGGTATGACGAAGCCGGTCGAATTCAGAATGGTGAGATACCGGCGATTCAGGACGCGATAGCAGCTGCCGAACTGGAAGAAATCGACCAGCGCGCTGAAAGTGCAGAGCCCATGATCGCAGAGAAGGTTGGGCCAACGGAGATCGCTGAAGTCATTGAGTCGTGGACGGGAATCCCGACAGGCCGCCTGCTTCAGGGTGAAACAGAGAAGCTTCTCGAAATGGAAGACTGGATTGGCAAGCGCCTTATCGGGCAGAAGGACGCGGTGCGGGCAGTCTCGGACGCAGTTAGACGTTCCCGTGCCGGCGTGGCAGATCCAAATCGCCCCACCGGTTCATTCCTCTTCCTGGGCCCCACCGGTGTGGGCAAGACGGAACTGGCAAAGTCACTGGCGGAGTTCCTGTTTGATGATGAGCGGGCGATGATTCGCATCGACATGTCGGAATACTCTGAGAAGCACTCGATTGCGCGCCTTGTCGGAGCCCCTCCCGGATACGTTGGTTATGACGAGGGCGGGCAGTTGACGGAAGCTGTTCGTAGGCGTCCCTACTCGGTTGTGCTGCTTGATGAGGTAGAGAAGGCTCACCCGGAAGTCTTCAACATTCTGTTGCAGGTCCTAGATGATGGGCGTCTGACGGATGGCCAGGGGAGGACGGTTGATTTCAGAAACACGATTCTGATCCTCACCTCGAACCTTGGCTCCCAGTACCTGATTGACCCTGAACTGTCCTCAGAAGGCAAGCGGGAGTCGGTGATGTCCGCAGTCCGACTCGCCTTCAAACCTGAGTTTCTCAATAGGCTTGATGAGATTGTGATCTTTGATCCTCTGGACAAAGAAGAGCTGGGACAGATTGTCGACCTGCAACTTGAGAGTATGAGTCGCAGGCTGCGCGCTCGTCGCATCACGCTTGAGATTACTGATGAAGCACGCCGTTGGCTGACCAACAACGGTTACGATCCCGCGTATGGGGCGCGTCCGCTACGCAGATTGGTGCAGAAGGAAATCGGGGATCGACTTGCGGTCTTGATCCTAGCCAACGAGGTTGAGGACGGTCAGGAAGTCTTGGTATCGGTTGCTGATGGAGGGAACGAACTTCGCGTTGAGCCGGTGGTTGCAGGCTGAAGTCAGGCAGGCATGCCTAGATGCTATGGGATGACGCTATCGTTGGGCATGTGAATCAGTTCCCGGTCCCGTTTGCCCATTCCATCGCGGCAGTCGACCGTGATGGTCGGGTCATTTGGGAGCAGGGGGATGTCACACGCAGTTTCCCCTTGGCTTCCGTGACCAAGATCGTCACTTCGCTTGCAACACTGCGGGCGGTGCAAAGCGGCATTGTCTCTCTAGCGACCATCGCCGGTTCCGTCCCGCAGTTCCACGCAAACTCGCAGCTGGGAAGCGGTGGCGCTTCGGACAATGGAGAAGCTCCGCCGTTCACACTTGCGCATCTCCTTTCCCATTCATCTGGGCTTGCAGCAGAAGGAAATGGGACGGAATTCCGTGATATGCCCGGTATGCGGCGGATCTACAGTAACCAGGGTTTTGACGTCTTGGGTGAGTTCATGAGAGAGAAGACTGGCGCTGCGACCTCACGGTGGATCGACCGTGAGGTCGCAGCACCACTGGGGCTGCGCTCAACCACAGTTCCAAGCTCCCCAGCTCGGTCGGGGTTTGGGTCAGCGTTGGATTTGACTGTTCTGGCTGAGGAACTCCTTGAGCCGCAGCTGCTGACGCCCAAGATGGCATCGGCGTTCAGTGAGGTGGCACTGCCGGGGCTTCGTGGCATCCTGCCGGGCTACGGTATGCAACGCGACAACACCTGGGGCCTTGGTGTCGAAATAAAGGGCGAAAAGCAGCCACATTGGACCCCGCCGTCCGCGTCTCCATTCACCTTCGGGCACTTTGGAATGTCCGGATCGTTCCTCTGGGTGGACCCACAAAGGGGGATCGGCGCGGTCTTCTTGGGAGCGGAACCCTTCGGTCCCTGGCATAAGGCGAACTGGCCGATACTCGGCGAAAAGATCCTTGAAGCTGCGTAGAGGGACAATTGTGCGAGTAGTTCGCACGGTACGCCCGGCAGCTTCAGTGAAATGTATACGTGGGGGCGAGATATGCGGCTGTAGCATGGCGCCCACCGCACCGTCAGGCGTGGGGCAGTTTGCTCACAATAGCCCGGACCAGGAAGCGAGGCGCAATCCGAGTGGCATGGTAGATGGCCTTGTACCGAAGTGACGGTGTAACCAGCGGTTGCTTACGCTCTAACGCCTCGAGGGTTTCCTTCACCACCTGATGCGGGGTCATCCACAGGGCTTCCATGGCTTGTCCGTAATAGTTCTTGCCGCCGGAACGGTCATGGAACTCAGTGTGCGTGAGGCCCGGCATGACAGCGGTGACGTTGACCCCGCTCCCGCTCAACTCCTCATACAAGCCCTCTGAGAAGGTGCGGACCCACGCCTTGTGGGCTGAGTACGGTCCCATACCAGTGTCTGCCGCAACGGATGAAACGTTGATAATCCCACCTCGACCGGCCGACCGCATCTGCCGTCCGCCGTAGTAGCAGGTTGCCATCACGGCGCGAACCATTACGTCGAGGCCGTAGAGCTGCCTGTCAAAGTCATCATCAAGGAATGACGAATCGAACCCGAAGCCAGCATTGTTTACCAATAGGTCAACCGACGAAGGCAGCTCTTCACTTTCCGGGGTTTCCACCGGCCGGACCGCGAGCCGCCTGCATACCTGCGCTAAGTCATCGGGTTCTGCGAGGTCGGCAACCAGCACCTCCACATTCACGCCGTTGACGCGTCGGATATTGGTCGCAAGTGCGTCCAACCTTCCCCTGTTGCGCGCCACCATGACCAGATCGCTGCCGGCATTGGATAACTGCCAGCAAAACTCCCTACCAATTCCCGACGTCGCGCCGGTTACAAGTGCTGTTCCCATCTGCTCATCGTAGGCGCTTGAAGTGATTTCTGGTGCTGCAAGATGGATAGGCTTAGGGCCATGAGAATCGCTACCTGGAACATCAACTCAATCAGGGCACGAATCGACCGGGCTGTCGCCTTCTTGGAGAGGTCGAACGTGGACGTCCTCGCCCTCCAGGAAATCAAATGCAAACCGGAACAGTTCCCGACGGAGCGGCTTGAGGAACTTGGTTTTGAAGTTCAGATGGTTGGGTATGACCAATGGAATGGGGTTGCCCTCCTTTCCCGACTGCCGTTGACCAATGTGCAGCACTCGTTCCCCGGGCAGCCCGCATGGGCAGGAAAGGACATTGTTGAGGCGCGCGCAATCGGTGCGACTGTGCATCCGCAGGATGGGGAGCCCTTTGCACTGTGGAGCCTCTATGTTCCCAACGGCCGGGAACTGGATGACGCTCACTACGGCTACAAGTTGGAGTTCTTGGCTGCTCTGCGTGAGTACATTGCGACTCTTCGTTCGAAGGACCCCGACGCTCAGATCATGCTGGTTGGGGACTGGAATATTGCCCCTAGGGACGAGGACGTCTGGGACATTGGATTTTTCGAAGGGAAGACTCATGTTTCCGGGCCGGAGAGGGCAGCCTTCTCAGCACTACTTGATGACGGCCTCGTCGAAGTGACGCGCCCTATGGTCGACAACTACACCTACTGGGACTACCAGCAGTTGCGATTTCCGCGTAATCAGGGCATGAGAATCGACTTCGCGCTTGCCTCCCCTCCGCTGGCCGATCGCGTCACGGGCGCAGAGATTGACCGTGATGAACGCAAGGGCAAAGGGGCTTCGGACCACGTGCCGGTCATCGTCGACATTGATGAGGAATGGATGCGCTTCTAGTTCTGCACCAGTTCAACCATGTCCGCAATCGAATCGTGAATGGCTGCGGGCCTGTACGGGAATGACGTGACGTCGGCAAGCTTCGTGGACCCTGTCAGAACAAGGTGAGAATGCAGCCCAGATTCAATGGCTGCAAGTATGTCGGTGTCCATTCTGTCCCCGATCATGGCGGCATCTTCCGAGTGTGCGCCAAGCGTGTTCAGGGCAGCCCGAATCATGATTGGGTTCGGTTTGCCCACAAAATATGGTGTGGCTCCCGTGGCCTTGCTGATCATCGCTGCAATGGCGCCGGTTGCTGGGAGCGTGCCTTCATCCGACGGCCCGGTTGTGTCGGGATTGGTGGCAATGAACTTGGCGCCACCCTCGATCAGACGAATCGCCCTCGTCAGTGAGTTGAAATCATAGCTGCGGGTCTCTCCGAGCACCACGTATTCAGGGTCGACCTCGGTCATGATGTATCCGGCCTGATGAAGCGCGGTTGTAAGTCCCGCTTCGCCCACAACATATGCGGTCGAGTTGGGTGACTGTTGCGTGAGGAATGCAGCAGTTGCATTGGCAGACGTCCAAATCCGGTCTTCAGGGACCATCAGACCCGAGATCGCAAGGCGTGCGGAAAGGTCGCGGTTCGTGAAGATTGAGTTGTTGGTCAGGACTAGGTAGGGCAGTTCCTTCTCGGCGAGGGCGTCGAGGAAGCGCTGGGCGCCTGGGATCGCGATGTTCTCGCGGACGAGGACGCCATCCATGTCGGTGAGCCACGCCTTCACACTGCGGTCACCTACGGAGCTGGTTGTGTTTTTGAGATCAGAAGTCATATGCACAGACTAGGGTTGAGGGGTTCATTGTGGCTAGTTTGCGGGGGAAATGTGGAGCAAGAGGCATCCGACAAACAGCGACGGGGTGTCGGTCCGTGGGTCGGCGCTCACCCAAATGGTGACCAATGGGACATGGATCTGCTGGTCGAGGGCGATTACAGGAATGTCGAGGACGAGTTCCGTTACTGGACGCGGGATGCCATTAGGGCTGAGATTGCTCGCCGATCACTGGGGTTTGAAGTTGCCATTGAGAACCTTGGTCACGACTTCAACATCGGTTCGATTGTCCGTACCGCAAATGCCCTCGGGGTTTCTAAGGTCCACATTGTGGGTCGTCGCAGGTGGAACCGGCGTGGCGCGATGGTCACCGACCGTTACCTGAACGTTGTGCACCATCCCGAGGTTACGGGGTTTCTCGAGGACGTCCGCCCTCGCGGTCTATACATTGCGGGTATCGACAATATAGGAGAGTCCCAGCCAATTGAATCCAGCCGGCTACCTCAACAAACAGTCCTGGTCATGGGGGAGGAGGCTGCAGGTCTCAGTGATGAGATGGTGCAGGCATGCGACGGCATTTTTCATATCACGCAGCATGGTTCCACCAGATCAATGAATGTTGGTCACGCCGCTGCTATAGCAATGTTTGCGTGGAGTATGCAGCATGTTCACTAGGTTAGAGGGCTGCTTCGGCGTGAATCCCGCGTGAGGATGTGCAGCATCGGGGCGGAATACTTTCGGGAATTTGGGCCCTTGGCCTAGCCAGAACTGCCGGCAAATGTGGGACAATGGGGGTTGCGAGATTAACCCACTTCGGTGCAAGTCTGTGCACCAATATTTAGGAGGTCCTTGTGGCAATCGCAACCCCAGAGGTTTACCAGGAAATGCTGAACCGGGCTAAGGAAGGCAAGTTTGCCTACCCGGCGGTGAACGTGACCTCATCCCAAACGCTAACTGCTGCCCTGCAGGGCTTTGCGGAAGCTGGCTCCGACGGCATCATTCAGGTTTCTGTTGGTGGCGCTGAATACTGGTCAGGTTCGACCATTAAGGACCGTGTGGCGGGTTCACTGGCCATGGCGGCATACGCATACCAGGTAGCGAAGAACTACGACATCACAGTTGCTCTGCATACTGACCACTGCTCGAAGGACAACCTGGATTCCTGGGTTATCCCGTTGCTAGAGATCGAAGCAGCAGAAGTTGCAGCTGGTCGCCTTCCTGCCTTCCAGTCCCACATGTGGGATGGTTCGGCTGTTCCGCTTGCTGAGAACCTTGAGATCGCCCAGCGTCTGCTCCCGATGTGCGTTGCTTCCAACACGGTCCTTGAAGTTGAGATCGGTGTTGTTGGTGGCGAAGAAGATGGTGTTGAGGCCGCTATCAATGAGAAGCTTTACACCACGGTTGCAGACGGTTTGAAGACTGTTGAGGCTCTTGGCTTTGGTGAGAATGGTCGTTACATGACCGCTCTAACCTTCGGCAACGTTCACGGTGTTTACAAGCCTGGCGCCGTCAAGTTGCGTCCGGAGCTGCTTGGTGAAATCCAGGTTGCCGTGGGTGCCGCCTACGACAAGGGTGACCGTCCGTTCGACCTCGTTATGCATGGCGGCTCCGGCTCCACTGCTGAAGAGATTGCAACCGCAGTTGCCAACGGTGTCATCAAGATGAACATCGATACCGACACCCAGTACGCATTCACCCGCCCGGTTGCCGGTTGGATGTATGAGAACTACGAGGGCGTTCTGAAGATCGATGGTGAGGTCGGCAATAAGAAGCAGTACGATCCTCGCGCATGGGGCAAGGCTGCTGAGGCCGGAATGGCTGCACGCGTTGTTGAGGCTTGTGAGCGTCTCGGCTCCGCTGGAACCAAGATGTAGTTTCAGCTCGCAATGGCTCGACCTGTCGAGCTGGTGAGTTAGAAGAGTCCCGTTGGCCTGGTGGTCGGCGGGACTCTTTGTGTGTCGGAGGCTGCTTCCTGGTGGTGGTGACTGTTTCCCGACGTCAACACCTGTTGTGCCCCGACAGCACCTATTTTCGTTGCGGGTACCCATCGCGCACATTTCCCCGATCTAGAGAATCTTTGCAGTGAAACGAGACAATCTGGTCGGGACGTGTTGCAATTGGGGAAGAGCAGAATGACTGCGAGTTCGTTGACGCTGTGCCAGCGTCAGGCTGAGGGCCAATCGAAAGGGAGAATGATGGCGGAAGATACCTGGTCCAAAGTTGAGGGAATGGTGATTGCCGGAGCCCTGGACCCGCTGAAGCTCGCTGAAGAGCTGAAGCGTGAATCTGTTGTGGCATCGCTGGTTTGGTACGACAAGACTCCGGAATTGGTGGGGGTTACCGTTGCTGAGCAGCAAGACCAAGTCGCTACGCTCGCCAAGCGCGGTCGGGTGTTCCGGCCGGGTTTGAGCATCCAGGAGCTGGCGGAGAAGATCGCGGACAAGTTCGCAGCCGAGGTCATGCTCGGTGACGTCCAGGTTGACAGGTTTGAGCGTGCTGACGACGAAGACGTCGAAGACGTCGCTTCTGAGGTTGCCTCTACAGCGGGCAAAGCTGGTGCCGAGGACGGTGAATCACTGCCAATTCGGGTTGTTGAGATCAGTGCTACGCCCTCGTCCGCGATTCCTCTTCTTGCAGCGTTCGAGGGCGTAGATGTGGCAGAACTACCCCACGATGAGCACCGCAGCATCCTGCTTGCCCAGGTTCCAGCCCATCGTTCCGGATGGCATTTCGGAGATGCGCCACTTGTTCGGCTCACTCTCCAGGGAGACGAGTTCCACGCACACTTCATGCCTGAGGATGACCCCGAGAGTGTTGTCACCTACAACTGGGGTATGAACGAGGTCGTGGTTGCGGGAGCTAAGGGGTGGGAAGGAAATATTGCGGATGAGGTCCACGACCTCGTCGGCGCGCGCGGCGACATTGTTGCCATCCATGATGCTGTTCCAGGTGTTGACGTCGAGGGCGCTTTTGAGGCCACCAAGATGCGTGGATCAGCGGCTGTCACCAAGTTCGTTCGGTCACTGGGATTGGATCCGCAAGTGGCAGAGTTCCTCCTTGGTTGGTTGACCGTTGAACAGGTCTCTGGCGCTACGGTTCACCATGCTCGCGGTATCTCTAATGCCATCGGTCGAAGTGTGGATATCCTTCTCAACGAGCGCAAGAATGAGGCCAGTTTCTGGGATTCATACACACACCTGGTTCGTAGCAAACCTTGGCTGATTCCGACTATTGCAGTCGGTGAGGTCGTGGCGGCCACCGCCCTTCTTATTGGAGGACGTAAGCGTGACGGGGTCCGTACCACAGGGGGTAAGGTCGCGACAGGGCTTGCCGTCGTTCTCCTTACGGACGCGATCGCGGATACCACCCTTGCGCGGCTTACTGCGCGGCGTGCCGAACGACACGAGGCCCAAGGGAGCTAGTGCAGGCGGTCATATCCCCACGCAGCGTGGGTGACGAAGCGCATCGCAAGTGAAGACCTGCGGGTGCGAAGGAGGCGGTAGTGCGGATAGTTGTCGCCCTGGGTGGCAACGCGTTGGCCAAGAGGGGTCAACCGATGACTGCAGAGATGCTTCGCTACAACATTCGTAGCAGCGTCGTTGCCCTCGGTGACCTGGCCCGCGATAACGAGGTCGTCATCACCCATGGCAATGGGCCCCAAGTGGGACTTTTGGCTCTTCAGGGGCTTGCATACAATGTTGTTCCACCATATCCACTGGACATTCTTGTTGCGCAAAGCCAGGGGATGATCGGATACCCGTTGCAACAGGAGCTCAGCAATGAGTTGGGAGACGACCGGGAGGTCGTCACTATCCTCACTACCACGCAGGTCTATGCTAACGACCCGGATTTTGCCGACCCGACCAAAGCCGTTGGTCCCCTTTACACGGAGTCGGAAGCACACAGTGTTGAGCAGCTTTACGGTTGGCAAACAAAGCCTGACGGATCAGGGTTCAGGCGGGTCGTCCCTTCACCGAAACCAGTGCGCATCCTCGAATCCTCAGCAATTGCTGCGCTCCTAGATAGTGGACGAGTCGTCATCTGCGTAGGTGGTGGCGGTGTCCCGGTAACAATTGAAGGTGGAATCTCAACCGGAGTGGAAGCCGTAGTTGACAAGGATTTGGCGTCTGCGGAACTGGCTGTGGAACTAGGTGCTGACACGCTCTTGATCCTCACCGATGGGGACTATGTGATCGAGAACTGGGGTGAGCCGACGGCTAGGGCAATTGCCCAGGTGTCCCCAGAAATCCTTGAGAAAATGAGTTTCTCTGCTGGGACCATGGCGCCAAAAGTCGCGGCCGCAATAATGGTGGCCAATGCGGGAGGTCGAGCCTTTATCGGCCCATTGGATCGGGTTCCGGAGATGCTTGCTGGAACGATTGGTACGCAAGTACGCCAAGGCATCCTCGGGGGCATCGTCTACGCGGTTTGATTTTCAGGCTCGTCGCAGAAGGGGCTGTGGGTATCCTTCTCGCCTCTACCACCGGTCACCGTTGCCGTCACTACCTGCCTCAAACCGCGAGATCGCATAGTATCGACACATTACACTGTTATTGGACCCGAAACTGTCGATACTATTCGATCTCGCGGAGGCGGGGTGGGTGTGGGTGCTGCGGGTGTAGGTGGGGCGGCCCAAGTGCACGGCGCCCGCACGGTTCCCCCAGCAATGCGGAGCCGGTTAGGGCATACGGAGCCGGTCGGGCCCACCCACCCTTATAACACACCGTTATGCAAGCCTAACCGGCTCCGTATGCCCTAACCGGCTCGCTAAGCCAACCGGCACCTCGACCACCTCCGCGGCATCGCCCGAGGATTCCGAAACCTCCAAAACCACATCCACCACGGCCTCCTCCACACCGGGGGGTTCAAACGCCACCTACAGCCTCTGTTATGACTCTTCTAAGTTCTGTCAAGCGGGTATCTTCTCCTCTTCGATGGGGCCCGTGGCGTTCGCTATTGGGGATGCTTGTAGTACGAGCCGGTTTGTCTAGCTTTTCGCTTTCAGCTAGGAATCCTCCGACTGGTGGAATGCTCCGCGTAGAATCGCGCGAAGGGGGCGTCCATGCTTGAGCTGAACAACATCACAAAGTCATATACAGTTGCCGATTTCACGCAAGTGGCGCTCGATGACGTCTCGATCGCTTTTCGTGACAACGAGTTCGTTGCAGTTCTTGGGCCCTCTGGTTCCGGCAAGACAACAATGCTCAACGTTATTGGCGGCCTCGATCACTACGATTCTGGCTCCCTAATCATTGATGGCATCAACACTTCGGACTACACCGACCGTGACTGGGACACCTACCGCAATAACCGCATCGGGTTTGTTTTCCAAAGTTATAACCTGATTCCCCACCAGACCGTCCTCGCCAACGTGGAGCTTGCGCTCACGCTCACGGGCGTGAGCCGGGCTGAACGTAGAGCGCGGGCAACCGAAGCCCTGCAGGAGGTGGGGCTCGGCGACCACATCAACAAGCTACCCAGTCAGCTTTCCGGCGGCCAGATGCAGAGGGTTGCGATCGCCAGGGCCCTCATCAACGACCCGGAGATCCTCCTGGCGGATGAGCCAACTGGGGCACTGGATTCAACGACCAGCCTGCAAATCATGGCGATGCTCACCAGCATTGCCAAGGACCGACTGGTTGTCATGGTCACACACAATCCAGAGTTGGCGCAGGAGTACGCCACAAGGATCGTTAACTTGCGAGATGGGCGTATCTCTGCCGATTCTGACCCGTTTGTTCCCAGTGCAGTAGACGCGAAAACATCCCAAAAGGCAGCCCGACGCACCTCCATGTCACTGGCCACTGCCGTCGCCCTGTCATTCAAGAACCTCATGACAAAGAAGGGCCGCACGCTGATGACGGCCTTTGCAGGTTCTATCGGAATCATTGGTATCGCAACGATCTTGGCCTTGGCAACCGGTGTCAACAACTACGTCAAGAGCATCGAGGAAGACACTCTCTCGGTCTATCCGCTGTCGATTCAAAGCCAAGGCATGGACATGGCAGCCCTGATGGCGCTCACTGCGGACGCTGGCGCTGGTGGTGGGGGAGGCGAGGCCGAGGCAGAAGAAGGCACAGACGGCTCCGTCCAAGAAATTGCAATGATGCAACGCATGTTCGGCTCGGTCGGTTCAAATGACTTGGCCGCGCTGAAGACTTTCTTGGATTCCAACGGCGGGAATGTTGACGACTACGCGAACCTGATCCAGTACTCGTACAACGTCACCCCACAGATCTTCACGGTGAACGAGGACGACAAGGTCCGTCAAGTCAATCCCGACTCAACGTTTGCCTCGCTTGGCTTCGGAGGGGCAGGAAGCAGTGGGGGCCTGATGGACTCCGCAATGAATACCAATGCTTTTGTTGAAATGATGGATGACTCCACCCTGATCGAGCAGCAGTATGACGTTGTTGCTGGTGATTGGCCCCAGTCCTATGACGAAACCGTCCTCGTCCTCACCCCCAGTGGTGGCGTTAGTGACTTCGTTCTGTACGCGATGAACCTGCGCGACCCAGCGGAGTTGGACACGATGGTCGCGCAGCTGGTTAACGATGAACCAATCGTCACGCCGGAGGGCGGTCCCAAGGCGTTCTCCTACGGGGAGATCATGGACGTGACGTTCAAGATGGTCAACTCTGCGGACTACTACGTCCTCGACCAGACCTATGGGGTGTGGACGGACAAGAGTGGTGACGCCGCCTTCTTGAAGAAGCTGGTGTCCGAGGGCGAAGAGTTGAAGATCAGCGGTATCGTCCAGCCTCGCGAAGGTGTGACAGCAACGGCACTGACACCTGGGATCTACTACACCCCCGATTTGGTCACCCACCTCATCGAAGAAGCTGCGACCTCGGACGTCGTCAAGGAGCAGCTGGCCAAACCGAGCGTCAACGTCTTCACGGGGCGGACGTTTGTGGACGAGGCCGAGAACCCGGAGTCTTCCGACTTCGACATGTCGAAACTTGTCAGCATTGATGAGGAAGCGATCGCCTCTGCGTTCACTTTCGATGAATCGCAACTGGGGATTGACACCTCCGCGCTGAACCTCAACATGGCGGGAATGCCGCCGCTGCAGCTTGACCCATCGGCGCTACCAACCATGGATGTCTCTAGCCTGCTGGGGAGTCTGGACCTCGGTTCGGGTCTTGATATCAGTATTGAAGATGTCCTGTCCGACCTCGACCTCAGCAACATTGACATCAATCTTGACCCGGAGGCCATCACGCAACTGGCCACGGATCTGGCAACCGGTTACGCCCAGTTCTGTATGCAGGGCAATGATTGCACTGACCCTGAAGCCAGCTTCCAAGCATTCCTAGCGACGCCCGAGGGCGTTGCGATCCTGGCGCAAACCGATGAGCTGATCAGTGGCCTCGAGGGCGACTTTGCCGCAGCCCAGGAGGAGATCACGCGACAGCTCACCGCCGCGATCTCGAATGCAGTACAGAAGCAGATCGAGCAGAACTCGGCTGCGATGCAGGCCCAACTGCAGCGGGCAATGGCAAACTACATGACCCAGGCCATGAATGCTATCTCCGTGCAAATTCAGGACCAGGTTGGCACCGTGTTAGAGCGTCAGATTGGTGATGCTTTGAGCTCCTCGATGGGGTCGCTGACTGAGAACATGGCTGCGGCGATGAGCATTGATGAGGAGGCCTTCGCTAACGCATTTGATTTCAATCTGGATGAAGCGGAGCTCAGCGCCCTGATAATGAGCATGATGGGCCAGGCGCAGAGTTCGTTTGATGGCAACCTCGCAAAGCTCGGTTATGCCGATTTTGCTCGGCCCTATTCGATTGACATTTTCCCCAAAGATTTTGAGGCAAAGGGACAAATCATCACGATCCTGGACGATTACAACGCGGACATGGAGGCGCAGGGGAAGGAGGATCGGGTCATCACCTACACCGACTTGGTGGGAACCCTCATGTCCTCGGTGACAGACATCGTCAATGTCGTTTCCTACGTCTTGGTTGCCTTTGTGGCGATCTCGCTAATCGTTTCCTCCATCATGATCGGTGTCATCACATACATTTCCGTCCTCGAACGCAAGAAGGAAATCGGCATCCTCAGGTCGATTGGCGCCTCAAAGAAGGATATTCGCTGGGTGTTTAATGCCGAGACCCTGATTGTCGGCTTTGTCGCCGGCGTGATGGGAATCGGGGTCACCCTTCTCTTGACCATTCCGGCAAATGCCATTGTTTACGCCAGGTTCGGGATTGCGAACGTTGCGACCCTACCGGTTGGCGCTGGAGTTGCACTGGTCCTGATCAGTATGGGACTCACGTTCTTGGCTGGGCTTATTCCGTCCTCGGCCGCGTCCCGAAAAGATCCGGTGGAAGCCCTGCGCTCAGAGTAGGTGGCCAAATCTCCCCATTAGGTACGGTCCCACGCGGCGGCTGGCTTCGCGAAGTTGCACAGATCCGACTACGGTGGAGTCGTGCTCCTGGCTTTACTCGTCTCTCTCTTAGCGGGACTTGCCACCTCCATTGGTGGCCTGATGGTTCTCAACAAGAAGACCCTTCAACGTTCCTACCTTGCAGTGGCGCTGGCATTTGCGGCCGGCGCAATGCTGATCATCTCGCTGTTCCAGATTGTCCCGCTGGGAATCGAGTACATGGAGTCAACGACTTCCGATCGCACGGCTCTCGTGGTTGTTTGGTTGTCGTTTTTTGCTGGAATCGCCCTCGTCCTCACG